>PLWR01000688.1 GCA_003165615.1 Acidobacteriota bacterium
CCGGGACGCACGCGCCGCAGTCAATACACTCCACCGGGTCGATGTAGAGCATCGGCAATTCGGCAAAGTTCGCCTCGTCTTTGCGCGGGTGGATGCAGTCAACCGGGCACACGTCCACGCAGGCGGTGTCTTTGGTGTTGATACAAGGCTCAGCGATAATATACGCCATGAAGTTTCCTCCAGAGGGTCTTTCAATTTTTGCGATCAGTTTTTAGCCCTCGTTGTTAGAAGCATACGTGGCCGACCCGCCTAGCGCGATGACTTAAGTCGTGCCTTTCCGCATAGGTTTTGATAACCTGATGGTTCTGGGCTCCTGCTTACTCCCAAGTCTGAGGTTTGGTCGCGCCCCATGCCCGTTGAGCTTAGGACGATGGTGATACCCGTTCTGGATCCGGTGGAAGCTCTGCGCCGGGTTTCGTTTTTTGCCGTGTTGCCGCCCGAGGAGTTGAAGATCCTTGCCAGCCATTGTGTGGTCCGGCGAATCCTGAAGGACGAAATCCTGGTGGCCGAGGGCGATCCCTGCGAGGGCCTGTTCGTGGTGCAGGCGGGCGCCATCAAACTTTTCAAAATGGCGGAAAACGGCCGCGAGCAGGTGCTGGTGATCGAGCGCGCGGGCTCGACGGTGGGTGAACTTTCCGTTTTTGACGGTGGAACGTTTCCGGCTTCCGCCCTGGCGGCAGAGGATTCCACTCTGCTCTTTCTTCCCAAACGCGAATTCCTGGATTTGTGCCAGCGAAATTCCGAGGTAGCCTTTGCCGTCATTCGCTCCCTGGCGTGGCGCTTCCGCTATCTCACCAGCCTGGTGGAAGAGCTTTCCCTCAAGGAGGTCAGCCACCGTCTGGCGCGGTTCCTGCGTGACCGGGCGCTGAAGCTGGGCGTCCGCACGCGGCGGGGGATCGAGTTTCCTTTGGAAGAGACCAATCAGCAGATTGGCGCGGAAATCGGCACCGTGCGCGACCTGGTTTCACGCAACTTGCGGCGTTTTGTGGACCGGGGAATCATCCGCCTGGAACGGCGGAAGGTTATCGTGCTCGACATCGCGGAATTGGAAGCGCAGGTTTCCGGCGCCAAGCGCGCTTCCACCGGTTGAGGGCATCCCGCCGGTGAGAAGTGGTTCGACAGCCCTCCACTATGACGTCAACTTAAAGACCTCATTCAGAGCTTCCACTACTTTGGGATCGAATCGCCCTCTTTCCATGTCGCTGTGAATTTCACTCAGCGCTACGGATGAATCCCATGCCTCATGGTAGGGCCGCCAGGAGGTGAGCGCGCTATAGGCCTCTGCTACGGCGGTAATGCGGGCGCCCAAGGGAATCGCCTCTCCCTTTAACCGATCAGGAATGCCCTTTCCGTTCCACCTCTCATGATGATGGAGCACGATGTCGAGAAGCTGGGGATCGGCATGCCCCATTCTGCGGCAGGCGTCCACACTTTCGAACACGTACTTCACAATGTGCAGGGATTCCTGGTCGGTCAGACTCCGCGGGCTGTTCAAGATACGATGAGGCACCGCCTCCTTGCCGACATGCTGGAGATATCCCGCTCGCAGGATCGTCTTCTTCATCTCTTCGTCCAACCCCAGCCGATCGGCAATGGCATAGGAAAGGAGGGCCACAACCCGGCAATGGCCCACGGCTCCGTCCAGGGCTTCCACCGTCAGCACTACGTCTTCCGGAACTTGGATGAAAGCTTCCGCCGCGCCGTACTTCGCGGCAACGGCCGGAGGTATCACCTTGGGGTTCATCCATCGGTCCTTGATACCTGTGACCTCGTAAACGGTGACCTTCTGCAATTTGCCCTTGAGCTGAATCTTTTCGTAATCATCCCGATTGATATTGGCGTCGGCGTAGGCAAGCTTGATTTCCGTTGAATCCGGAGCCATGGCCAGAGCGCGGCCAAGGTATCCGATGGCGGCGGTGGCATCGTGGAGCTTAAAATTGATCTGACCCAGTTCGAAAAGCAAGGGGGCCGACTCGCCTTCCTGGCGGAGTTGCTCCTCCAAAATGCTCAAGCGGTCCAGGTTTGGCTGATCGGATTGCCGTCCCAGTCTGCGAAGCTGGGTTGCCGTGACAAAGGGCTCGACGGCCTTAAAGGTTGGCTCATCGATGTAAATCTTTCCCGCCTCACCGATTTCCTCGATCCGCTTGGCAATGTTGACGCGATCGCCCAGGGCGCTGTAAGCCTGGCGCTTCACTCCCAACATGCCGATGATCGTGCTCCCCGTGGCAATCCCCACGCGCAATTGCCAGGGCAGGTCAAGCTCTTTAACCTTTTGCTGCATTTTCAAACCTGCTAAAACCGCCAGCAGAGCATGCTGGTCGAAATCCACCGGGGCGCCGAATTCCACCATCACGCCGTCACCCATGTACTTATCGATGTGCCCGCGGAATTGTTCTACCACGGGCTCAATGTGGCCCAGGAAGCGGTTCATCTCTTCCAGCACCACGTCGGGCCGGTTCTGGTCAGAAAAGGTCGTGAAGTTGGTAAGGTCGGTGAACATAATGCTGATTTCACGTTTTTCGAAGCGCAGCTTCCCTTCCGTCGCCAGCTTGGCCACGACCGGGTCCATGGTGGCGTAAAGGGCTTTCTCAGCCTTCTGTTTCATTTCTTCCGCGCCCTGGCTGCGCTTGAGCTCCTCGTAAAGTTGCCGGGTTTCCGCAACGCCGCGCTGCAATCTCTCCTGGAGGTTTCCGATCCACGCGCTGGCGAGAATCAAGAAACCGCCCCACGTACACAGCACCAGGAAAGCGTCCAGGCGAGAGCCGCCGATCCCAAACCAATCGGGCCGGTAATAAGCGAATAACACGCCGGAGAGAAGGCAGAGCACCGCGCACAGCACGGCTTTGCGCCTCCCCAGGAAATAGGCCGCCGTCAATACCGGGAGATAGAAAAAGTTTAGGAAGGCGATCTTATACGGCAGGAAATAGAAAACCGCCACCACGATCGCGGCGAGAATCAAGATGAAAAGTACTTCCAGATAACGGACAACGAAATTCCTGAGCTGGAGAGGCCACGCCCCCCCCAAGCCAAAAGGAACCCCGGGTTCATTGACCGACTGGGCTGTAAGGTTGTCGTTGGCCATAGGGTGGTTATCCGCAGCTTCACCTTTTCGCTTCCCGGCAGGCTCATAACATATACCTCAGCGCGCCGGTATGCAATTGTCAGTTAGAAGATTAAGTCAATTATTTTACTGCCCACTGCCGACCTTGGGGTAGGATAATAGTTGTCGCACCCTTAGTGGCCACGCGGCCTTTTTACCCGAAAGGTATTGAAGGAAGGGTAGTCCAAGCATATTTCGAATCTCCTGCCCCCTACGTTCCACTGTTTTTGCCATCCACATTTCTTTTTCCCATCACCGAAAAACCGGGCGCGCAAATCCTTCTATGGTGTATTCTGCGTTGCGCTTGGGAGCTAGCGTAGTACGTCGCAGGCAATGGGACTTGTAGCGCCGCCCTTTAGGGCGGCACATGCCGGGCGAAAGAGGTACCTGGAAATTGCTTCAATGCTGTCATCCTGAGCATTGACAGCCTTGCGGCTGCCCATGATAGGCAGAAACTCGATGAGAAGAACCAATGTCCCACACTGTCATCCTGAGCGCAGCGAAGGACCCCTGTAGTTCGTGACGCGTGGTTCACAGAGCAACCTACAGGGGTTCTTCGCCTAAGAAGCGGGCTCAGAATGACAGCGCAGCGATAGTGAATCTAGATGACTTGCCCGTCGAGTTTCTGCATGTTATGGGTGGTCAACTTTTCGGCCATGAATGCTCAGGATGACAGCACGGGGAATTTTCCCTTAGCCCGCAAAGCCCAGTGCTACAACGGAAACCACGTGCATCAAACGCACCATGAATTGAGACGCACTGCACTTGAAGAGGGATTCCGGCAGAAGCCATCATAACCCGAGCTTGGGGGGAAATATGGACCGCAGATCGGCAATTAAACACGTCGTTGGCGCACTCGGAACATTAAAGCTGCTCGAAGCAGGTGCGGGAGCCACGCCGCAACCGCTGGCGGGGACTTATCGGATTCAGTCTTCCCAAATTACTGCGTATCTCAATAAGCAAGGTGAGATTACCGGACTGATGCTTAGCCCCGGGCGTGAGAAGCACCTCGCCAGCAAGGTTATGGGGCGAACGGTCCTCGCGGGTTGTAGGGTCAGCAAGGTCACGGCCAAAAAGCTTGTTGCCGGGGGCGCGGAGTTTACGAAATCATTAGTTCATGATGGCGACGGCCAGTCGTGCCACCTCACCGAGCGTTTTCTTCCCGGGAAATCAGGCAGCCTGCGTTGGGAACTCGAAATCCTGGGAGACGGACCGCCCTGGAGCACGCCCATTGAGACGCACCTTTCCTGGCCGGCCACGGCGGAAACAAAGTTCTGGACCACCTGGGGTGACAGCCGCCCCCAGGATTCACCGGGCTGGAACGATCCGCTGATTCCGGCGGGCTTCGGTGCACGCTCCCTTCACTATGGCGCCAAGGACGTCATGGAGAGTCAGGGCTTCAGCGTCCCCATCTCGACGGTGCTCGACGCCGCGAATGACGCGGGTCTCAGTCTGGTTCTTGATCCCGGTGACAGCGTCATCGAATTGGACCTGAACACCACTCCCGCGGGCGAAATCGTCTTTGCCCGCAGCAACAACCGCATCAGCAAGGATCGGCCGGTGCGCTTTGCCATGGACCTGGTGGCCCACGCCGCGGACTGGCGCGCGGGGCTGGGGTGGATGGTCGAGCGTTACCCCCAGCAGTTCAATCCCCCCAATCCTCTCACCTACCAGATTGCCGGCAATGCCGTCTATGCCGAGTACGAAGGTAACGAGCTGGATGCTTACAAATTTTTCTCCATGGGGTTCCGGGTCAACTGGAAGGCGAGCTTCGATTTTTACACCATGGGGCTGTTTCTGCCGCTGGTGGGTGACAATGTGGAATATGTCTGCCCACGCATCAACGAGGCCACGGCGGAGTTTCCCACTTCCGTCGCCCATTTGCGTGAATACTCCGAGCAGATGCGGCGTACGGGATTTTACGTTTTGAATTACTTCAACGTGGGGGAGTTCGGGCACCTCATCAAGAAGGATCCTCCCGCGCCGCCGCGCAAGGCTAAGGACGACGCCGACTTGTGGCGCGATGCGAATGACTTTGCGTGGTACGTCATCCCCGACGCGCTGATGTACAGCGAGGATGGCAAGCTCCTGCACGGCGGCCAGGGCGACGTGCTGGTGGATATCGGCGAGCCGGTCTACCAGCGCGTGATGCTGGACCAGGCCAGGCGGCACATCGAAAAGTTTCCCGCCAGCTCCGGCCTGGCCCTGGACGAAATGCAATTCAACCGCCGGTATAACTTCCGGCGTGACGACGGACTGAGCTGGAAGAATGGCAAGCCGGCCCGCGCCTTGGTGAACTCGTGGAAGGATTGGATGAATCAACTCGGTCCGATGATGGTCAAGGCCAACAAGGTCATCTATTCCAATCCTCTCTACCGGCGCATGGACCTGATGACCCACCTCGATGGTTTTTATGACGAGTTCGCGTTTGTACCCTACAGCCTGAACACGAATATCTTTCTCGCCGTGCGCAAGCCTTTCCTTTCTTGGACCATCACCATCTTCGATCCCGATCCCGATGCCTACTTCCAGCGGCACCTCCACTTGGGGGCGTACGTTACCGTCCCCTACCCTATGGACAACCACGAGATTATGCCCTCGGGAAATCAGATTGACCGCTACTTTGTTGACTACGGGCCGCTGTTTGACGCCTTGCAAGGCCGCACCTGGGTGCTCCAGCCCCACGCGATCGAGGTGGAAGGAGACGCGGCTAAGGCCAACCTTTTTGCCATTCCGGGCGGGTATCTGGCTTATGTGACTTTTGGTGGAGAGAATGCCAACGCCAAGGTGACTCTGCGCGGCCTCGAAAAATTGCCCGGCCAGTCTGGGTCTTTAATCGAGTCCCTCCGTCCGGGCGAAGCGGAGTGGTCCTCGCTGGCTGGGGATGAAAAGGGCGAAGTGATTACTTTGAACGTCCCCCTGAACCGGGGCTGCGCTGCCGTCAAGCTCTCTTACCTTTGGATCAAGCCCGAAAAGCATTATTTCATCAAGGGGCACACCATCACTTTGGGAACAACGCTCGCTGGGGCGCAGATTCGTTACACATTGGATGGAAAGGAACCCGGCGCCGATTCTCCTGCCTACTCGCAGCCGTTCACGGTCAGCGCGACAACCACAGTCAATGCCGCAGCTTTCAAGAATGGCTCTCGAATCGCGCCCGTGCTGGTGGCGGAATACGTAAAGACCTTGCCTCCCGCGCCATGGATCGACCCCTTTAATGGCACCTTTAAGGACAATGTGAGCGTTCAACTCAGCCACGGCTATCCCATCAAGGATGCGGAAATCCGCTATACCGTGGATGGCGGGGAAGTGACGCGGCAATCCTCTCTTTGTTCCGGCCCGATCGAAATCACCAGCACCACCACGCTGCGCACCAGGACCTTCGTGCCGGGACTGGAGCCCAGCGTCCTCGCGAGCCACCTCTACTCGAAATTGCCGCCGCCCGCGCCCCCTCCGGACGTTTATCTCACCGAGCTTACACCTGCGAAAGCCACCTTCGTGAGTCACTACACGATGAAGAAGGACCGCTCGCTTGCGGATGCCGAGCTGTCGCTGGCGGGGCAGAAGTTCCCACGCGGGGTGGGAAGCATTTCACCTTCCACGCTGATCTACCAGCTCGATCCGACTTATGAAGCATTCGTTGCCACCGTGGGGATTGATGACTCCGTGCTGACTCTGCCGCGTAAGAGCCCCTACACGGAGATGGCCTCGTTCCACGTCTATGCCAAGAATGAACGCGAGGAATTACTCCTCTACGAGACGCCCATGCTGATCCCGGGAGAGGCCTGGCCCATCAACGTCAAGATTCCGATTCTCTGCCAGGAGATTCGCCTGGTGGCGAACGGCGGCATGGATTGGGAGTTCGTGAATTGGTCGAACGCGGGGTTTATCCTTGACCATTCGAATCAGGGGGAGGAGCTGCTGCGGGAAATCAAAAAGGCAGTGGTTAGTGGCAAGTGACAAGCGCGGACCTGTTTTGTAGGTCCGCGGCCTTCGACATGTCCGGTAACTAAAACCCCAGACCTTGGGAAACAGGTCTGATTACGTCCTGGAGGATATTTTCAGTGAAACGCAAGATCCGCATGATGTTAATCACGGCGCCGATGCTGGCGCTGGTTTGCTCATACTTCCTGAACTCGGCAGGGATGGGAAGGCCCGCGCCCGATGCCGCAGGGTATCTTCATGACCTCACGATAACCTCGAAGTTCATCCCCAGCGACTTCACTCCGGATGGCGACCTTTCAAAGCGTGTCTGGCGGCATGCGCCGAGAGTGAAATTCGATAACGAAGTGCGGGCGGAAAAGGCTTTCCCCGATTCGGAAACGCAGGTTTCGAGCCTGTGGACGCCGGACTACCTTTACCTGGGATATCGCTGCCGATACCGCGAGCTCAATGTCTACGAGGGCGAGGACATTGCCAAGGAGCGCTTTGGCCTTTGGATTAAAGATACCGCGGAAGCCTTCATTAACCCTGAACCGGAGCGGATCAGTCATTACTACGAATTCGAGGTGGCGCCGAACAATCAATGGGTCGATCTGGAAATCGACATCACCAAAAAGTATATGGGGAATGTGCACTGGGATTCGAACTTTGAGCACGCCGTCAAAGTCGATGCCAGGCACCATGTGTGGACGGCGGAGATGAAGATTCCGGTGAAGTCGATGGGGGCGAAACCGCTTCAACCGGGAACGGAGTGGCGCTTGAATCTCTACCGCCTGGATGGCCCCGGCGATGATTCCCAGCGCCGGTTCTTGAGCTGGAGCCCTCTGCCGGAAGGCAAGAACCGATCCTTCCACCAACCGGCGTCGTTTGGGATCATCAAGTTTGTGCGGTAGGGCCTGAGGTTGTGCGGTCTTAAGGAAATGGTCCTTGTTCGACCATGGAACCCCCTCACCCCCCGCCTTGCGGTCCCCCCTCTCCCCCCAGGGGGCGAGGGAAGATGAGTTTTGGAAGGGGAATAGGTGCTGACGACTGAAAACTATTAACTGATAACTGATAACTAAAGACTAACCTTGGAGATCATAAATGGACAGACGAACTTTTAATAAACTCATAAGCGCCGGTGGCATTGCAGGGCTTGGACGCGGCTTGAATTTGAACGCTCAACAGGGTTCGCCCATTGCCATTGAGAAGCGGCAGGTGAAATGGCCCACCGAAACGCTGCGGCGGCTGTTGGTGGATACGCACGTTCCTGACTGGGACGGCCTGATGGCTAATTTCGATGCCGCGGATTACGTCAGCACCATTGCCAAGGCCAATTTCCAGGCTTTGATGCAGTACGCCAACTCGCACGTGGGGCTTTGCCTGTGGCGCACCCAGCTCGGCAAGATGCATGCGGGCATGAAAGGGCGCGACTACTTTGGCGAAGTGATGGCCGAATGCCGCCGCCAGGGCCTGCACCCGCTGGCTTACTACAGCCTGATCTTCGACGGCTGGGCCTACCAGGAGCATCCCGAATGGCGCATCGTGCCGGAGAACGGCGACGACCCCATCATGTTCAGCCGCATGGGCAAGGTGTGCCCTAATTCTCCCTATCGCGAACACGCCCTGGCCTGCCTCCGCGAACTGGTGAAGAACTATGACTTTGAGGGCATCTTCCTCGACATGACCTTCTGGCCCACCGTCTGCTACTGCGAACATTGCACGGCGCGCTTCCGGCGCGAGCACAATCAAGAGCCACCGCGAACGGTAAACTGGCACGACCCGCTTTGGCGCACTTTCCAAAAAGCGCGCGAGCAGTGGATGCTGGAATTCGCCAAAGCCGTGACCCAGGCGATCAAAGAGACTCGCCCGATTTCGGCCTATCACCAGTTTGGCACCGCCTTCTCGCCCTGGCGATACGGCGTGTCCCTTGAGCAGCGCGAGGCTTCGGACTTCTGCGCGGGAGACTTCGATGGCGAGCCCGCCAAGTTTTCGCTGATCTGCAAAACCTTTCAAAGCCTTACCATGAACCGGCCCTTTGAGTTCATGCGGGCGCGCACCGAGACTCTGAACGACTTTGAGACCACGCTCCCGTTCGAACAACTGCTGATCGAGACGCTATTCCCGACCATCCATTCTTCCGCGTCCCTGATGATCGATGCCATCAAGCCTGACGGCACACTGAACCACCGCGCCTATGATTTCATGGGTCAGGTGAATGCCCAGCACGACCCCTACGAGCGCTTTCTGGGCGGCGAAATGCTTGCCGATGTGGCCATCTACTACGACAAGGGTTCGATGTACGACCCGCAGGATAACGGATTGTCCGCGGCGGACGCTGCCCCCAGCAAAGGATACGGTGGAATCACAAATAAGGCATTTCAGCCATTCAACCGTCCGGACCCGCCCCATATTCAGGCCGTACTGGGAGCAACGCGCATTCTCCGCGAGGGGCACATTCCCTTTGGGGTTGTGACCAACGCGACGCTCGATCAACTGCGCCAATACCGCGCCGTGATGCTTCCGAGCGTCTTGGAGATGACCGCGGAGCAGGCGGACCACTTTCGCCAGTTTGTGCAGGGCGGGGGAGTGCTCTATGCGAGCGGGCCATCAGCGCAAGACCGCCTGGACGAGATTGACTCCCGGTTGTCGGATGTCCTGGGCGTGCACTATTCGAAACCGTTTGGCGCGGTGCAGTCCTACCTGACTCCCACCGATGCCGAATTGCTGAAGGTCGCGTGGCCGCAGGAGAACATCACCTACCCCGGTCCATTAGTTCAAGCGCAAGCCCTGCCCGGCGCGGAGGTCCTGGCGCGAGCGACCATGCCCATCGTGCCGGCGCGCGAAGGGTACACCATCGGCACTCATTTCGCCCAGATCTGGAGCAATCCCCCCACGCCCGTGCCGGGAGTCGATCCGGGAATTGTGATCAACTCCTTTGGCAAAGGCAAAACCGTTTGGGTGGCGGCGCCGATCGAATCGAGGACGGAAGCGGTTTACGCGCGGGTTGTCTCCCACCTGATCCATCGCGTTCTCCCCGGCCCCTATCACTTCGAAGTGGACACTCACCGCGCCGTCGAGATGACACTGTTCCATCAAGCCGAGAAACAAAGATTGCTGGTGAGCCTGCTCAACGCGCAGCCGCAGACTCCCACGATTCCGGTGGGGGCGACGGTTCGCGTCCTTCTGCCCGCGCAGCGCAAACCGAAAAGTGTTCTTCATTTGCCCGACCAGAAGGAAATGGCCTTCGAAAAGTCGGGTCCGTATGTCCAGTTTGTGGTTCCACCCTTCAAAATTCTGGCGATGGCGGTGGTGGAGTACGAGTAAGGGTTACCCGAAAGTCTGGTAATGGCATGGCCTTGGAACCCATGGAATTCTCTTCCGGCGCCGGAGCGAATTTTTGAGCGCAGTCCGCCGCGGCGGAGTGCACTCCATCTCCGCTCCGAATGCCAGCAGGGAATCCAATGCGAACTCGTTCCGCCAAATGATGTCATCCGGGCATTTCAAAAATGCTTGACGGCAGAGTCGGCTTTGCGTAGTATCAATGACAGTATGTCCAATATTCTTGCACAATGTTGTTGTTGTCGCCCTGCGCCATGCGCAGAATGTTGTCGGTTGCTCTGTAGCTAGCCGACCTGGCGAACGTTGAGCAGGAACATTCCAAATCACCTCTTTAAGTTGTCTCCTGTTTCTTCTCTCGTCTTATAGGTCGGCTCGAACCAGCTACCCGCACAGCATTGCGTGGCGCATCTTTCTGAACTCTCTCAGTTTTAATGGACTTGCTGGCTCGATGATGAGCGGCAAACAACCTTGGCTCACAAAAAACAAAATCCAAGGGAAGCGCCGGTTAACCGGATGCCCCTCACCTACTCAGGAGAAGAAACAGAGATGAGAAAGCGACATATAGATGTGAACATTCCCTTTGCGGCAGCGGCACATAGACGATCCAGCGTCGGCGCTTGGCGGCGTCACCTTACGCTAGGGATGACTTGCCTGCCGGTCCTTTTGTTAACGATATCCCTCGCGGCCCCGCTCGGTCGGGCGCAAGGCGAGGCCTCCATTTCCGGCGTTGTCACCGATGCGACGGGCAGCGCCATTCCTCATGCCGCCATCAAGATCACCAACACGGAAAAGGGCTCGGTTCGCACCACCTTCTCGGATGTCTCCGGAAGGTTTGATGCTTCCCTCCTTGCTGTAGGGAGGTACGAAGTTTCCGCCGAAAAGACGGGCTTCAGCACGGCAGAGCAGAGTGTTGCGCTCGTGTTGGGGCAACGCGCCAATCTCGAATTGACGCTCACGGTGGCAGGTATCCACCAGGCGATTCAGGTGGAAGCGGCCTCCTTCTCAGCCGATGTCAGCACCGCCGATGTGTCAGGGCTGGTTAGCGAGCATCAGGTGAAAGACCTGCCGCTGAATGGCCGGAGCTACGACCAGCTCCTCACGCTGAATCCCGGCGTCATTAACTACACGTCGCAGCGGTCGGGCGGAACTGGCACCTCGAACTCCGTGGTCGGCAATATGTTTGCGGTCTCGGGCCGCCGTCCGCAGGAGAATCTCTACATCCTGAACGGGGTGGAATTCACCAGCGCGTCGGAGGTCAACAACACACCGGGAGGGACGAGCGGGCAACTTCTGGGCGTGGACGCGGTGCAGGAATTCGCTGTGGTCAAGGACACCTACGGCGCCGAATACGGGAAACGCCCCGGCGCCCAGATTAATATCGTCACTGCCTCCGGCTCCAACCAGGTACACGGCAACGCCTACGAGTTCCTGCGTAACAGCGCCCTGGACGCGCGGAATTTCTTCGATCAGGGACAGATTCCCAACTTTGAGCGCAATGTGTTTGGCGGATCGCTGGGCGGGCCGGTGAAGAAGGACAAGACATTCTTGTTCGCGAACTACGAAGGCTACCGCCAGGTTCTCGGTCTGAGCGATGTGACGCTGGTGCCGGACGCGGTTTCGCGCGCGGCGGCCGTGGCCAGCATTAAACCCTTACTCGGCCTGTGGCCCGTGGCCAACGGTCCGGAACTGCTCACCTCGACGGGAGGGAACAGTGGCATCGCCAAGGCGTACAGCAATCCCCTTCAGCATATCCGCGAAGATTTTGGAACGGTACGCCTGGACCAGACGATATCCGATAAGGACTCTTTCGCCGGCGTCTACACCGTGGATGACAGCGGAGGCAATTCGCCCACAAGCAACCCGTTCAGCCTCACTGACGTTTTTTTGCGCGAGCAGGTGGCGAGCATAAGCGAAACGCACGTCTTCTCCCCCAACATTCTCAACAAGGCCACATTCGGATTCTCCCGCGGGGGGTTCTATTTCAACAGTGGAGTTGACGGGTCTGCTGCCGCCGTGCCGGGCGGATGGATCCATGCGGGCCAACCGGTTGGCGCCGTGGTGGTTGGCGGCGGCACCACGCTGAACGGAGCATCGCAGCTCACCAACGGCGGCACCAATGCGGGAAGCAACCTCTCGGCGGCGCGCAACCTGTTTACGGTTACCGATCAGGTAAGCATTACCCACGGCATCCACTTGATCACCGCGGGCGCATGGTTCCAGCGGCTGCAATCCAACAGCAGTTTGTTAAATGACCAGTACGGACAGGCTTCGTTTTCCAACCTGCCGGGCTTCCTGGCGGGCACCGTGAGCACGTGGACCTATGCCCCGTCCTATACGCCGCTCTCGTGGCGATCGCTCGAAGGCGCATACTTTGCCGAGGACGCCATCAAACTGCGACCGAGCCTGGAAGTTCGTCTGGGTTTCCGGGGTGAGTTTACCAATGGCTGGAATGAGGCGCACGGACGCGCTTCGAATTATGTGTTTGGCTCCAATGGGGCGCTCCTGACCCAGCCGGTGATCGGCAACTCGGTGTTCTCCCAGAATAACGCCAAGTTCCTTCCCGCGCCCCGAGTCAGTCTGGCGTGGTCGCCCTTCGGCTCCAAGAAAACCGTAATCCGGGCTGGGGGTGGACTCTACTACGCGCTGGTTGATGCCTTGGACTATCGCCTGGATCAGGCGGGTCCCTTCAATACCGTCTATGCGGCCAAGAGTATCGCGTTTTCGAAGATTGCTCCCAACGCGACATATCCGACGGGCAAGATCATACCGAGCGGCGTGCAGTCAAACCTCCAGACGCCGGCGGTGGAATCGTACACGTTCAAAATCGAACAGCGGCTCTCTCCCAACACGACCTTCAGCGTTGGCTATATTGGCTCGCACGGATATCACGAGATTTCTTCCATCGACGCCAACGTTCCGGTTCCGACGATTTGCCCCGCGTCGCCGTGCCCGGCAAGCTACCCGGCGGGGACCTGGTACAACTCCTCCACGGCGGCGCTGGCCAATCCGGCCCTCACGAACTCCACTCACTGGTTCTCGGAAGGCGTCAGCTCCTACAACGCCTTGGAAGTGGACGTGAACCACCACTTCAGCCACGGGCTGCAATTTCGCGGGGTCTATACCTATGCCAAGGCTCTCGACAATGGCGATAGCTTGAATACCAGCGTGGCGACGAATTCTCCCGCGTTCTCTGCCAATCCTCTGGAACCGAGTTGGGACTATGGCCGCGGCTCTTTTGACATCCGCAATTCCGCGGTCATCAATGCCACCTATGACCTGCCGTTTGGACAAGGCAAGGCGTTTCAGGGGGGCCCCTGGGTGAATCGGCTGGCCGGAAACTGGCAACTCAGCGCCATCGAGACCCTGCAATCCGGTTTGCCCTTCACACCACAATTGTCCTACAACCCCGCCAACGACGGCGACAGCCGCAATCCGGTGCGGCCGTCATGGAATCCCAACTTTAAGGGACCAGTGATTGAAGGCGGGTCCAATCAGTACTTCAATCCCGCTGCCTTCATTCAACCCCTCGCTGGTACGTACGGCAACGTGGGCCGCAATATACTTCAGGGAGCAGGATTGGCAACGACGGACTTCTCCCTGGCGAAGAAGTTCAATCTTTCGGAGCGAGTTGGCCTGCAGTTTCGCGCCGAGTTCTTCAACGCGTTCAACCGCGTGAACCTCAACACTCCGAATCCGGTAGTCTACACGGCGGCTACGGGCGGACCTTCGCCAACGGCTGGGGTGATCACTTCCACGGCAACGAGTTCCCGGCAGATCCAGCTTGGATTGAAGTTGTCGTTTTGAACTGCGGAGGCGAGTCGTAGGGGCGTTCCTCGTGGGTGCCCTTGCGTCGGCCATGTCGACGGATGGGGCGGGCACGAGGCCTGCCCCTACGCTGCTATTGCGTCGATCTCCGACCGACGTTCGGGGATCTCAAAACCGCCCCTACGCATACTTGGCGCGGCCGAACATGACCAGGCCGATGACGTAGGTCAGGCACACCACCGGAACCATCATCGCCACGCGCATCCCGATGTGATCCGCCAACCAACCCTGCAAGGGTGGAACGCACCCCGCGGCGATGTAAGAGGTACACAGGAGACCGGAGATGGTGCCTTGATATTTGTCAAAGCTGTTCATGGTGCCCGTGTAGAGGAGCGGGTATACGACCGAAATGAAAAGTCCGCAGGCCGCAAAGCCAACGACGGTAAGCTTCATCGAGCCAAAAGTCGCCACCAATAAACTCACCATTGTCATCACCGCACAGCAGCGTAAGACCCGGACAGTCCCGAAGCGCTTCAGAACTGAGCCCCCCAGCACCCGTCCCACTCCCGTCATTCCCAGGAACAGAGCGTAGACAAAAGCCGGCAGGCTGGGGAACACTCGCCCCATGAACGTCGTGGCGCTGGCATTCGAAATCGCGGCGGGCACCCCGTGAACGTCTTCGAAAAACTTTGGTATCCAAAAATAAATGCCGATTTCCGCCATCGAGTAGAGATAAATGCCCAGACCGTAGGTAATCAGGATGGGATCGCGCAGCAGCTTGCCGATTTGCTCCAGGTGGATTCCTTCCGCGTTCGTGGCGCGGGCAGGGAATTTGGATAGACTGAGAAAGCCCACCACCACCACGCAGACGACGCCAAACAAGAGGTAATAAGTCTGCCAGGGATGCCCGGTTCCGCGGAGGTAGGCCATTAGAAATATTGCAAGGAAGGCGGCGAAGGTGCAACAGGCCACGGCAAAAGTCAAATTGCGATGGTAATTTTCCGGAGCATCCAGTTGCTGAATCATCGGGCTGCCACTGGTTTGCAACATGGTGACACCGGTGCCGATGGCAAAGACCATGGCGAGAACCAGCGGGTAATTGTGTGATCGCCACAACATGAAGCATCCCAAAGCCATCAGTCCCACGCCCGCCAGAATCACCCGCCGCGCGCCCAGGCGGTCCGCCAGCAAACCGCTGGGCATCGCGAACAATGCCACGGCGAGGAACGTCGATGTACCAATAAGGCCCATCGCGAATCGGCTGAGGTGAAATTCAGCAATGATGTCGGGAGTGATGACGCCCACGACGCCGGTTAATCCAAAAGTGAAGTATGCGAAGTACATGACCCACAGCAGGGGGGCGGGGCGCCGTGGTGGCGCCGGAACCAGACTTAGGCCGGGTTTGCTGGGGGACTCTGCGGCGGGTTCAGGCGGGAGCTGACGGACGGCTTGGAGGTTTTTCATATTGTGATTCTGCCGAGGGCGATTTCCTTTTGGTGTCAGGGTTGCCGCTCTTAATGTGACGATGCGCTTGCGGGGGAGGCATCGGTATTCAGCACGCGCACTCCTTTGTCACGAAGCCAGTTGGCCCAATGATCCAGTTGGGCCGAGTCCAGAGGTTGATGGGGCATGTTGGGCGACGGACTCAATCCAAAGCGCTGGAGTTTACTTTCCCCCAGGGGATGATATGGCAGCAATCGGACCCCTTCGAGATTGGGCAGCGATTGAGTCAAGGCGGCAATTCCGAGGAAGTGATCTTCCCGATCGTTGAAGCCCGGCACGATGGGGCATTGTAATTGAATCTTCGCCCCTGCCGCGTACAGGGACCGAAGATTTTCGATGATGAGCAAATTCGACTGGCCGGTGAAATCCTTATGCCGTTGCGAGTCCATTTCCTTGCAGTCGAAGAGGAATAAATTAACCAAGGGGACGAGAGGCCGGAATCGCTGCCAACTTGCAAACCCCGACGTTTCAACGCAGCGATGAATTCCCTGATCCCGTGCGGCTTGGAGCAGGGCAACGGTGAAGTCGATCTGGGCCAGGGGCTCTCCGCCGGAGATCGTCAACCCGCCGCCCGAATTAGCGTAGAACGCTCTGTCCTGGGCGACTTCCTTCATAACTTCTTCCACGGTCATGGAACGGCCAACGAATTCGAGCGTCCCCGAATCGCAATACTCCGTGCAAGTTCCACAGGTTTGGCAGGCGTTGCGGTCATATACGTGAGTCACATCGAAACTTTGGGAGTCCGAGGCTTCCAGCCGGTGGGCGCCGTGCGGGCACACACGCGCGCATTCTCCGCAGGCCATACACTTTTCAACGAGGAACGAAACCTCCGCAGCGGTGCTCATCCCTTCGGGATTGTGGCACCAGAGGCAGCGCAGGGGACAGCCCTTCAGGAATACGGTGGTGCGGATTCCGGGCCCATCGTGGAGGGAGAAGCGCTGGATATCAAAAACGCGCCCCAGCACCGTGGGAGCGGCCTGGGCGCGTTCCGTTTCACTCTTTGCCATCAGGTTTTCGGCCATAAAAGCGAACTGTTCTAGTACATCGTTCGTAAAATTCTTTGTAATATTCTCGGCTTTGTGTTATTGTCGCGCTCATGCCGAGAGTCGCACCCGCGAT
>PLWR01000487.1 GCA_003165615.1 Acidobacteriota bacterium
AATTCATGAATAATGCGGGCTAGGAAACGTCAATTGGCGGTTCTCGATTGGAAATAGCCAGTTATCGCTGGTCAGTTAGGCCCTTTTGCGGAAATGGGAGTTCGAGAACCGAAAAACTTTGATTAGTTAAATCGAAAATCGGCAATCGACAATTGAAAGTCGAATACGGGGAGCACATGGCGGATTCAAACGAACAGTTCGAGCGGCTGGAAGAAAAACTCTTGAAGGCAATTGAACTCTTCAAGCGAACGCAGGCGGAAAAGCGCGCGCTCGAGCAGGAGATCGAAAAGCTTAAAGCCGCGACCAGGGAACACGCCCAGGGTAACAGCGCGATGGAACGAGAGTTGATTGCCTTGCGCAAGGAGCGCGAAGATGTTCGCTCGCGCGTTGAGAAACTGCTGGAGCGGATTGACGTGTTGACAAGTCCGGAAGAGCAGTGAATAGTGGCGAGTGTTAGTGGCTAGGGAGTAGTGGGAAATTCCCGGTGAATAACCTCTATCAACTGGCCACTGGGCACTGGCCACTGTTCTTACCAAAGGAGGTTTCTAACCCTTATGGCAAAGGAACCCCAGAGCATCCGAGTCGTCATCTATGACCAGGAATATTTCATGCGGGGAGACCTCAACCAGGAATACATTCAGAAGCTCGCACGATACCTGGACGGAAAGATGCGCTCCATTGCGGAGCGCACTCGAACCGTTGATACCTTGCGCGTGGCGATGCTCGCGGCGCTCAATGTGGCGGATGAGTACCATCAGATGAAAGCCCGGTATGAAAAAGCCACCGAGCACATGGACCAGAAGGTCGGAGAGTACTCCGACGCGCTCGACAAAATCTTAAAGGACGCGGTATGAAATTGAGGCTAGGTGCTGGATGGTGGGTGCTAAAAGGTTAAAGTGTAAAGGGTAAAGGCTAAAGCGTTACCTTGCCAAGGGGAGAGGAGTTTAACCTTTATCCTTTATACTTTAACCTTTACCCACCATTTCCAAATACTCAATTCCTGACACCTGACACCTTTCCTTATGCGAATTCTTTTTATCGGTGACATTCTAGGGCAGCCGGGCCGGCGAATGGTGAAAGAAGGACTGCCGCTTCTTCGGGAGGAGCTGCAACCCGATCTCGTCCTGGCCAACGCGGAGAATGCCGCAGCGGGTTTTGGGATCACTCCGTCCCTGGTGGAAGAACTTCTTGATCTTGACATCGCCGTCTTAACTTCCGGCAATCACATTTGGGACAAGAAAGAGATTTATCCTTATTTCCGCGATCAGGTGAATGGCCGTTTATTGCGGCCTGCAAATTATCCCGGTGACTCACCGGGCCGTGGCCTTTATGTGGGAAAGACCTTGACCGGGATTGGCTACGCCGTCATGAACCTGCAAGGCCGCGTCTTCATGCCCGCCCTCGACTGCCCCTTTCGCAAGGCGGATGAGCTTCTTCGCAGCATTCCCGAAGACATGAAGATCCGCATCGTGGACATGCACGCCGAGGCAACCTCCGAGAAGCAAGCGCTGGGATGGTATCTCGACGGGCGCGTGACGGCGGTGGTGGGGACCCATACGCATGTTCCCACTGCTGACGAAACCGTGCTTCCCCAGGGCACGGCGTACCAAACCGACCTCGGCATGACCGGCCCTTACGAATCGGTGATCGGTATGGAGCGGGAGGCGATCATTCAAAAGTTTCTCGATCAATTACCATCGCGCTTTGAAGTGGCAAAGGGCGACGTTCGCCTCTGCGGCGTGCTCATCGAAGCCGACCATGAAACCGGCCACGCACTCTCCATTCAAAGAATTCTGCGGAAGCAATTTTCTTGAACGGCGCGGTACCTATTCTCTCAATTCTGGCCCATCTCAATAACATCTTCTGCCTAAAGCTCTCACCGGGTTAACATGACTAACCATGCTTCCGGCGGCCACGATCAAACAACGCGCCCTTGAGATAGGCTTCGACCTTGTGGGGATCGCGCCGCCCGCGGCCGTCAAGGATTTGGAGTTTCTCCCGCAGTGGCTCAAGAAGGGACATGGCGGGGAGATGCGCTATCTTGCCAATCCCCGGCGCGAAGATCCGCGGCGAGTCCTTCCCACGGTAAAATCCGTTATATGCGTTGGACTGATCTACAACAGCCCCCACCCTTATTCCACGGAAATCACAGACATTTCCGGGGGTGAAAAGGATTCGCCTTTTCGCGGCGCCGCGACAGGGGATCTGCCTCCGCGGGCATGGATTTCGCGTTACGCCTGGGGGAAGGATTACCACAAGGTCATGCGCAAGAAGCTCGAACAACTGCGCACGGTCCCCGAGCAGGTCGACGCCGGCGTCGAAACGCGCGTCTACGTGGATACGGGGCCCGTCGTGGAGCGCGCGTTCGCACGACTCTCGGGAATAGGCTGGATGGGCAAGAACACGTGCCTCATCAATGAGGACAAGGGATCATGGTTTTTTCTGGGCGTGATTCTAACCAATCTCGAATTGGAATCGGACCTTCCCGCACCCGACCGCTGCGGTTCCTGCACGCGCTGCCTGGAAGCTTGCCCAACGGGAGCGCTGGTGGCGCCCTACGTAATGGACGCCTCGCGTTGCATTTCCTATTTCAACATCGAACTCAAAGGGGCCATCCCGGAGGAATTTCGGACAGCGATCGGCAGGAATGTCTTCGGTTGCGACATTTGCCAGGATGTGTGCCCNNTTGTCCGTAGTCAGTGGTCCGTTGCTGGCAGACTCTTCACGCGAGGGTGAATCAGGCATCGGCTCAATGCAGAGGCGTGCGGCGACAACCAACTTTCCTGAGTTTCAACCCTTGCAGGTTGAGATCAAATCATCCGAACCCATTGCTGAACCGACGACTGATGACGAGCCAGTCCCTCAACTTTCAACTACTGAGCAGTTTTCACTTTTCAATCCCACCTTGGAGAATCTGGCTTCAATCACCGATGAAGATTTTGGACGAGTCTTTGCGCGATCCCCCATCAAGCGCGCGAAGTACTGCGGCTGGTTACGCAATTTGTCCGTGGTGATGGGAAATTCCGGCGATCCCCGGTTCATCCCCTGGCTTGAGGCCGCAGCGGGCAATCCCGATCCTGTCATGCGGGAACACGCCGTCTGGGCCTTGCGCTGGCTGCGCAAAAGCACGTAGGGGCACCCCTCGTGGGCGNNGCCCTCAAATTCCGGGATTGAATCCTGGAAAGGAAAGGGCAGGCACGAGGGCCGCCTCTACGTTGGCTGCAACTGGCTACTCCAGCGGGATGAGATTCTTGTTCTGCCCGAGCCACTGCTCAAAGTTTTGGAGCAACGGGTTCAAGCTCCGGGCGAAGGCGAGGTTGCGCGCGCCACAAAAGTACTCTTCGAAATCATGCTTAAATTGGAACATATTGCCGAGGTCTTCGG
>PLWR01000241.1 GCA_003165615.1 Acidobacteriota bacterium
GCGGCCTCGGCGCGCATTACGGCGCGGAGGCGCTCGGCGCGGCGGTCATCCCGATCTCCGGCGGCAACACCGACCGGCAGATCATGGTGATGAAAGACTTCAAGGTGACGGCCATCTGCTGCACCCCCACCTACTTTCTGCATTTGCTCGACCGCGCCGCCGAGATGGGAGTCGATATACGGGAACTGCCCCTGCGGGTGGGAGTCTTCGGCGCCGAGCCTTGGAGCGACTCGCTGCGCCGCCACATCGAAACCGCCGGCGGCATCAAGGCCTACGATATCTATGGGCTTTCGGAGATTACCGGCCCGGGTGTGGGGAGCGAGTGCCGCTGCCAGGCGGGTCTGCACATCTTTGAGGACCACTTCTACCCGGAAATCATTGACCCCGATTCCGAACAGCCGGTTCCGGAGGGAGAGGAAGGGGAGTTGGTGGTGACAACCTTGAGCAAGCACGCCATGCCCATGCTCCGTTATCGCACGCGCGACATCAGTGCCTTCGTGCCCGGCGCATGTCCGTGTGGCCGAACCCTGCGGCGCATTGAACGCATCAGCCGGCGCAGCGATGACATGTTCATCATTCGCGGCGTCAACGTGTTTCCGTCCCAGGTCGAATCCGCCCTTCTCGCCGTGGAAGGCACGCTCCCTCACTATCAGATCATCCTGACGCGCGAGGAGGGGTTGGACCAGATGGAGGTTCAAGTGGAAGTGACCCCGGAGGCCTTCAGCGACAAGGTCGGCGCGATGGAAAGACTGCACAACAAGCTTGCTCAGTCTTTGCATCAAACGCTCGGACTGCGAGTGGAGGTCCGGCTGGTGGCGCCGCAGACCCTCCGGCGCAGCGAGGGAAAGGCGCAACGGCTCATCGATCGAAGAAATCTGGCGTAGGGGCGCTTCGGGAAGCGCCCTCCAGACAATCGCGGGCGATTGTTGATGAGGGCGGTTCGCGAACCGCCCCTACGAAACACGCGTGTAGGAGGTGCCCATGAAGATTCATCAGCTTTCGCTCTTTCTGGAGAACAAGCCGAGCCAGTTGACGGAACCTTGCCGCCTCTTGGCCGATGCCGGGGTCGACATCCGAACCCTGACCCTGGCCGACACGGAGCGATTCGGCATCCTCCGCCTCATCGTTTCCGATTGGGAGAAGGGCGCGCAGCTTCTTCAGGAAGCAGGTTACGTGGTGAACGTCACGGAAGTCGTAGCCGTGGAAGTGCCTGACCGGCCCGGTGGTCTGGCGGGATTGCTGCGGGTCTTCGAGGAGACCGAAACCAACATCGAGTACATGTACGCGTTTACCTTTGGCCGCGGCGAGACGGCGGTCTTGATCTTCCGGTTCGATAATCCCGATGCGGCCATTGCGCGGCTGCAATCCGCTGGAATCAATGTGGTTGGCAGTGCAGAGGTTTATGGGCGCATTGAAAAATGAAGGTGCCGCCGAACGCGGACGTCCTGCAACCGGCGGGCAAGGCGTGCAGGGACAGGCTGTGCGCATGGGTTAAGTCCTTTTTGTCCGATTTTACATCCCTCTGGGCGGCGGGATGGTCCCGGCGCTGCCGGTTGGCCAGATGAGCATAAAGTCGTGCCGGGGGTGGAAAACTGACCGGGAGAGCGGAACAGCGACATTTTGACCCACTGCCGCAACCTGAGAAAGGCGGGCATCGTTGGGCATCTTTGGGCTATCCACAATGAGGTGGACGGAAAAACCCGAACTCTATATGCCAGCATTATGGTGCGCTAGCAGAGGTGGTGAGAAATTCAATGAGCATCGGTAAGTCAATCGCAGAACAGATGGAACACGCCTCGTGGATCCGGCGGATGTTCGAAATCGGCGCCCGGATGAAACGCGAGCGTGGGGAAGAGAATGTTTTTGATTTCACCTTGGGGAATCCCGACGGCGAACCACCGGAAGAGGTGATCGCGGCACTGCGACGGGTTGTGGATAGGAATCCGCCACGAAGCCACGCCTACATGCCCAATGCGGGCTTCACTGCGGTGCGGGAAGTCATTGCCCGGCAACTCTGCGCGCAGACGGGCCTCGCTTACACCGCCGATCACATCTTCATGACGGTGGGAGCGGCAGGCGCCATCAATGTGGTGCTCAAGTCGCTGCTTGATCCCGGTGACGAGGTTATCATCCTGGTTCCTTTCTTTCCCGAATATCAGTTCTATATTGAAAACCACGCCGGTCGCATGGCGCTGGTCGAAACGGATGACACGTTCCAGCCCGATGTCGGGCGCATCGCCGCCGCCATCACCCCGCGTACCAAGGCCATCATCCTGAATTCACCCAATAATCCGACGGGCACGGTTTACTCCACGGAATTCCTGCGGGATCTGGAAGCTTTGATTTCCGGGCTCGACCATCCTGTAACGGTGATTGTGGACGAGCCGTATAAATCCCTGATCTTTGATGGGCTGACGCTACCCGTGATTCCCTCGCTCATTCGCCGCACCGTAGTCACCTATTCATGGTCCAAAGCTCTGGCGATTCCCGGGGAGAGGATCGGTTATCTGGCCCTCTCACCCCGCCTGGAGGAACTGGAGGCGCTGCGCGACGCTTGCACCTTCGCCAACCGGATACTGGGTTTCATCAATGCTCCCGCCATCTGGCAATGGGTCATCGCTGAGGTTGCCGATCTCAGGATTGATCCGCACCCCTACCAGGAAAAAAGAGATGTACTCTGGGAAGGCTTGACCCGGATCGGCTACGAGGTCACAAAACCGCAGGGAACCTTCTACATGTTTCCCAAGGCGCCGATACCTGATGACTTGGCCTTTGTGCGCGGCCTTATGGACGAGGGCGTCCTGGCCGTGCCGGGCTCGGGTTTTGGACGGAGCGGCTACTTCCGCTTATCGCTCACGGCTCCGCGTGCCTCGATTGAACGCGCTCTGCCCGGANNGCACCATTGAACGCGCTCTGCCCGGGTTCGAGCGCGCCCTGCTTAAATTGTAGCCACCGGAGCGCAGATTCCGTGCCCAATCCCCCGAGACGGCGTTCAAACGCCCATATTGGGAATTGACCAATATTGGCCACCACCCTATTGCCAACTGTGCTTCTGCCCCATTCCACGGTAAATTTGTTCTAAGCGG
>PLWR01000252.1 GCA_003165615.1 Acidobacteriota bacterium
TCGGCGCCGGCCAGGAGGTGGCGCGTTGGTTTTTCCATGTCGGCCACGCCTCCGCCACGGTGGCCAAGTCGATGTCGGCGTATGACATGGTGATCAGCGACATCCTTTACGGCGCCACCGATCACTACGTCAGTCGGGCTCGTCTGGAGTCGATGCTGGAGCGCGAATGGACACAGTTGCTGGAGCGCCTCAACCCCGTGCGCGGTGAGCGCACTGGTTTTTTCGTCTTTGCCGACACCGTCGCCACCCACAGCCGCGCGCGCAATCGGGATGGACAAGGCTGGCTGGGAATGCGCTTCCAGGCCCAACCCCGCGCGCCATTTTCGCAAATCATCATCCACGTCAACCTGCTTGATCAGGTGCCGGTGAGCGAGCAGGAGGCCCTGGGAATCCTGGGCGTCAATCTGGTGTATGGCGCTTTTCATCAGCAGCAGCCCGAGGCGCTGATGAAGACGCTGATGGAGGGACTCAGCCGCCTGCGCGTGGACATCGACATGATCAAGTTCTCCGGTTCGGCGTTCGCCAAGGTTGACAACCGCCTGGCGAGTTTGGATCTGGTGGCCCTGGGATTGACCGATGCCGCGATGTTTACCGCGCAGGGAGAAGTGGTGCAGCCGGCGGAGGTGATTTACAAGAAACCCGTGCTTATCTCGCGGGGAAGTTTCCGTCCGGTGACCAACGTAGGGCTCGACATGCTGAAGGGCGCCATGGACCGGTTCAAGAAAATCCCCGGAGTGGATGGGGACCCGGTGGAAGTTATGGAAATGACGCTGCACAACCTTAGTTCGGTGGGCCCGGAGATCAACCGGCGCGATTTCCTGGATCGCGCCGATGTACTTGGCGCCCTCGGCAAAACCGTGGTGGTTACCAACTTTACCCGCTTTGATAGCGTTACCAGTTCATTGCGGCGCTACACCCAACAATGGGTGGGATTCGTCATGGGCGTACCCACCCTGCGCGCTTTGTTCGATGAACAGTATTACACCAGCCTGCACGGCGGCATCCTGGAAGGCTTGGGGCGGCTGTTCCAGGGAAACGTGCGCCTCTATATTTATCCCGCCCTTGACCGCAGTACCGGTCAGGTGTCTACCTCCACCAACTTGGAATTGGTCCACCCGCTGATTCACCTGCTCGAATATTTGCGGGACAAGGGAGGGATCGAGGCTATCGAAGACTTCGATGCCAGCCAGTTGAAGGTCTTCCCCAAAGACGTTCTCAATGCGATTCAAAGCGGCACGCCCGGATGGGAGCGGTATCTGCCCCCGCAAGCGGCGGAAGTTATCAAACAACGCGCATTGTTCGGATATCGCCAGACAGTACCGGAAGAGTCGATCTTATAATAATTCGCCCTTCCCTTCCCCGTAGGTGCGTTTTTCAGGCATGGGGAAGCTGTTTACAAGCCCCAGGAGAAGGGGCGACCCGCAGCCGCCCCGCATCGTTGCCATCAGCCTCCGACCGGCTATTCCNNAGCCCGCCTCCGCTTCACCGGCTGCAGCCATTCTGAAGACGCAAGGAGGAGTTTGTCAACCGAGGATAAGAGCGGACCAAAATCCGCTTGACACGACATCACGCTTTCAGAGATGCGCTGGTCCGAAAGAAAAGGGTACCTGGAACATGTGAANNATTCCCCCCATTTCCCCCCCCAACTCTGTGCCCGCTGACCCGCCGGGATTGGGGTGCGAGATGCGCAGGGTTAGTAGGGCTTTCGTCCCCACTGCAAGAGCTCCCAGAGCGGCTTCGCCGGGTGGGGAAGGGCCTCGCTGCTGACCGGGGACTCCATTTGCCGAAAACCTGTGGGGGTGAGTTGCCCGGCAGCAGCAAAAGTAACTATCCACACGCCCCTGTCGGAGGCCAGAGTAAGGGCGTCCAGAACATCCTCGACGGTTACGTCCTGCAACTTGAGGGTCAAGAGCGGGTCACCCACTTCAACCATCTGACTGGACAGTACGCCCTCTCTAATATTCCCGCCTGCCGCGGGTTTGGGTGGCCACACAGTGGCGTTCACCGTGTGGACAAGACGGCGCTCTGCGAGTTCCACCACCTGATTGTGGACCTCGAATTCGGGTACTTTCAGCCTAAGGAAGTTTTCTCTATCGGGCAAGAGCCCAGGGGCAAAGATGTGGACCAGCCCGCGCTTCGTGGTCATCGTGTATTCCGGCTGGGTTTTGACCAGGGCCTGGATGATCTCTTGAACGGTGGCGTCTTTCTTGGAGAGCTTCACGCCGCGCAGCGCGGCTGGCGTTCGGACCCACACGATGCCCATGGGTATCTTGTATTCACTGGCTACCTTGCCAAGGGCGTCCGCAAAATCGTCAGCGACGAGCTGATAATCTGTTACGTGAGTCTGTAGCTTCGCTTCCAGTCCGATGGGGCCCCTTGGGCCAACGTCCGTATGCTGCGCTCCAGGAATCTGCATTACCAGAAGGCACAACCCTAAGGTCGTAAGCATAGAAATCCTCCTAATTTCCATTGACCAACACCTTTGAACAGTAGTATGAGAGCTGCTGAACAATCGAGAACGATCCGATGTGGATGGTCTGGTTGGCATTGGTCGGTCCCGCAGCCACGCAGGCGTTGTTACTGTAGCAGACCGTTGAGCAAACGGAGAGTCCTGTTTCAGTGAACTGGCCCGAGGAGTTCACGTAAATGTTGCATGGGCCGTTATTCGTTCCTGGATCCACTCCGTTAACAGGAGCCCCCATTTTTCCGGTGCAGGTTGTTGTGAAACCCGAAGCCCCGAGAATAGTCGGTGAAGTAGCTTGGATTGCGTCCCAGATCTGGAGCGCTGCAATGCCAGAACCAGTTATGGGCTGCGGCTCAGACGTATCCAAGGAGGCCAGATGAGTAGAACACAACGTTTGTTGACTATCGCAATTACTTCGGGGCTGGTGGCTGCATGCGTTTCCCTGCTGGCTGCGCAGCGCGATTCAATGTCCCCTGGCCGTACACTCGAGCCCAGCTTCAGCACAAAACTGCAAAGACAGATCGCGGAGTTCGACGTAGCGGGCCTCCCTATGGCTCAACTCGCCATACGGCTGGCCTATGAGCATAGGGTTCCCATGGCCCTCGAATACGTTGACGAGGATGCGCTTCGGAAACCTCTTCGCCTAAAACTAAAGGCCCATAATCTCCGTGGTGTCATTGATGCCATTGTTACTGCGCTACCCGAGTACCACGTCGACTTTTCGCAGGGGATCGTCGATGTTTATTGCCTCGCTGCCCGACGCGACCAGTCCAATCCTCTCAACACTCTAATTCTGCGCTACGACGTTGAGAATTTGGACACGCATTTTGCCGACGCACAGTTACTGTGCGATATCAACTCTCTCAAAGGTGGCGGTTGTGGTGGCAGCGTGGCTGGCGGCCAATGGGGTCCGACTGTGGTCACTCTGCGCCTGGCGAATAAGCGCGTTTACGAAATCCTGAATGCCATCGTCGCCCAGAACGGGCAGGCATTATGGGTGCCCATAACACGTCCTGTGAAGTCCTCCGCGATCCCAATGAACTTTTGGTACATTTACCCTTTGGATCCTGCTTTTGAGACGTCTGCCATTGAAAGGCTCGAACCGTCTGTGCCGGAGAGGAGAGCGGGAGCGCCATGAGGGGCAACGGGCAGATGGCCCCGGGTGGGCCCCATTCCCCCGACTTGAATCATGGGAGAGAACGGTGTCAGGTACCCTTTTCGGGGCGCCAAGGGAGAACGGTGTCAGAGAACGGTGTCAGGAACGTGTGAAAAAATTAGAATTCGGCCCGTTATCCATAATGTATATTGTTGAAAATCCAGAGTGCCAAAATTGTTAAAACCGATTTGTTCACACGTTCCTGATACCGCCGGCTGGCGCAGACCTCTGATTTGTGAGGTCTGCGATCTCCCGCGCCTGCTATGCGTCGGCGGGTGCTGGTGTCATTTGGAATGGATACCCTTCCGAAGCGCCGGTCATTCCCGCGAAGGCGGGAATCCATTCCCTCAACGGCGAGAATTCAATGGCTTGCGGAGTGGATTCCCGCCTTCGCGGGAATGACTTCACTTGGGAGCGGCCGAGTATCGCCATTGACGCCAGTACCCGCCGGCGCATTCCCTGGCGTCCAAAAGCAAACAAACAAGTTGCCGAGGCGTCTATAGCGAGGGTATGGTTTATTCGCGGCGTAAATTTTGCTGAAGTCGCAATTTTGCTCGTGGCTCGACATTTGTCCTTGTAATTCCATGGCCAACCTCGATTCCCTACTCCAGCCACTTCTTGAGCATGCCAGTGTGCGCGCGGCAATTGCGGCGCTGACTAAGCCTGGCGCGCCGTCCGTTGCGGTTTCCGGCCTGACGCCCGCCGCCAAGGCGCTGGTGGTAGCGGCCGTGGCGCATCAGGTGCAGCGCCCGGTGGTGGTTTTGACCAAGGATAATGAATCTGCGCAAGCCTGCCGGCAAACCACGGCGACCTTTCTGGATTGGCTAAAGCCCGGCGCCGGAAGCTCGGTCCATATACTGCCGGCGCTCGACTGCTCACCGTACGAAGGCCGCTCGCCACACGCGGAAATCCAGGAGCAGCGGGCCGTGGCGCTTTGGAGCCTGGCCCGGGGCGGCGCGCGAGTCATTTTCGCTCCCGTGGCGGCAGCCTTGGGGCGCTTCCGCGATAACGCCTTCTATGCCTCCCTCGCGCTCGAGCTAAAAGTCGGCGACGAGCTGAATCTCGACGACCTGGTGGAACATCTGCGCAGTGTCGGCTACGAGCCCGGCGAGCCCGTGGCTGCCGTCGGCCAATACTCCGTGCGCGGCGGTATTGTGGACGCGTTTCCTCCCGAGGCCGAATGGCCCTTCCGCCTGGAGTTTTTTGGCGACCAACTGGAGTCCGTTCGGGAATTCGACCCGTCATCGCAGCGCTCGCGCAAACCC
>PLWR01000050.1 GCA_003165615.1 Acidobacteriota bacterium
CGTCCAAAAGCAGATGATAATCGCGGAAATGCTGGCCACTCATGTGCCAGTGGAAGTTCTTGGGCTTGAGATAAAGGGCGAAGGCGTCGCCCAGCAGCGCGTTGAGCACACTGGAAAGATTCTTCACTTCTTCTGGGGTAAAGCCGTCTGGAACCATGAGCCTGGCGGCGTTGGTCTCTTTTGCATGGGTATGGTTGGGCATGGGGAAACTCCTTGTGCCGGGGCTGGCATCGGGACGTTCGGAATGGACGTCTGAGCCTCTTCCCCGCGCAATGGATAGGATGCCGGCCAGGGTGAAAGGTTTCTTACCAAATTGGCGAGATCAAATGCAACGGGCGAGCTCCCTGGATAAGGAGATCGCCCGTTCAGGAAGCTGAATTCGTTGGAAGGCTAGACTTTGATGTGCGGGTGCGTGGCATAGTGCAGCAGCACGGCAACGGGGCAACTGCTCAGGCAGGTTTTCGGCTAAATCGGCGCATACTATTCCTTCTCAGACAACAGTATCGAGAAGCGTTCCTGGCAGCAAATTGATGGATTCCACCCAATGTCCGATGGTGGGGCCGATCCATCCAGTGGTTTGCAGAAAATCCGGCTGCCATTTGCGTTCAGCGGCGGTCAGGATTATATTTTGGGTCTTGGAACTGGATAATAAAGATTCCGCTCTAAATTTCGCGATATGCACGCTTGCATCGGTTGCGGCCCAAGGGCATGAAGCCGCCGCGGTCCCTCTTGCGACCACAGAGCGAGTATTCGAAGGCTGGCCACTGAGGGGTGGCCGCAAACGGCTTCGGCAGCTCTGATCCGCTGCCAGATAGGAAGATGACAAATATGATGAATCGCCGCGAGTTTCTGGGAACTGCAGCCGCATCGGCTTATTTCACCATTGTTCCAAGGCATGTATTGGGGGGACAAGGCGTTATTCCGCCCAGTGACAAAATCACCCTGGCTCACATAGGCACAGGCACCGAGGGCCTGGGCGAGATGACGCAATTGATTGCCCTCCCGGAGATTCAGATTGTTTCCGTATGCGACCCATCAAAGCACGCCGTGGGGTACCGCGACTGGGGCATGGATTCCCGTCTCAACGCCATGCGCGAGGCCATTGGGAAACCCGGCTGGAGAGCCGGAACCGAGGGGACGATTCCGGGCGGCCGCGACGTCGCCAAAGACTTCGTCGAGACCTACTATGCAATCCAACGGCCTGGCGGCGCATTCAAGGGCTGTTCTTCCTATGCGGACTTTCGCGAGCTGCTGGACAGGGAAAAGGACGTGGATGCGGTCAAAATCATGACCCCGGACCATCTTCACGGCGTCATCAGCATCGCCTGCATGAAAAGGGGCAAGCATGTGATGCTGCATAAGCCTCTGGCCAATCGCCTGGAGGAAGCCAGGCTTGTGATCGACACCGCCCGCGAGAAGGGCGTTGCTACGCACTTCATGCCGTGGGAGGCCAACGGATCGATGGACCAGGTGATGGCCTGGATCAACGGCGGTTCCATTGGCACTCTGCGTGAAATCCACAACTGGACTAACCGTCCCGTGTGGCCGCAGTACACGAATCTCCCCACCGATAGGCCTCCCATTCCGGAAGGTTTCGATTGGGATTTGTGGCTGGGTCCGGAGGCCGACCGTCCCTATTCCCCCCACTACACGCACATGGTATTTCGCGGATGGTANNCCGTCCCGGCGGGCTTCGACTGGAACCTGTGGCTGGGTCCCGAAGCCGAACGGGCCTACCACCCGAATTACACGCACATGGTGTTTCGCGGATGGTACGATTTCGGCGGCGGGTCCATGGCGGATATGGGCCACTACAGCCTGTGGACGGTCTTCAATGCCCTGGAGTTGGGATCACCGGCAAGCGTCGAGCCGATGCTCAGCCACACTTGTGAATTCAAAGACAGCGTCGCGCTGAAAGTGAATAATGACTTTTCCTTCCCCACGGCCAGCACCGTGCGCTTCAAGTATCCGGCGCGAGGGAACAAGCCGGCGGTGGATCTGATTTGGTATGACGGCGGGATGCGGCCTCTAACGCCACCCGAGTTGGAAAGCGACAACAAGGAATTACCTATCGAAGGCATGATGTTCGTGGGCAAGAAGGGAAAGATACTGGCGGGCTTTATGCTTCAGAACCCGCGGCTGATTCCCGAAAGGAGAATGCGCAAGTATCCGGTTGCGCCGGAGCCCGCGCGGCAGCAACGCCAGCCGGGCGAGGTTGCCCCGAGCATGCGCCAATGGATAGAGGCCGTCCGCGGCGGACCGCAATCATCCTCGAGCTTTTTGAACGCGGGTCCCATCTCCGAGGCCGTCAATTTATACTCCGTCGCCCTGCGCACGGGCAAAAAACTGGTATACGACAGCGAGACCCGGAAGATAACCAATGTCGCGGAGGCCAACAAATACCTGTCCCGCGAATACCGAAAAGGTTGGGATCCAAAATCGATTTAAGAGGTGAAGGATATGCAGACCATTTCAAGAAGACAGTTTCTTTATGGAAGCGCCGTGGCCATGGCTGCCGCGGCCATGAAGATCGAGGCCAACCCGCTGGGAATGCCCATTGGGTGTCAAACCTATCCACTTCGCGAGTCGATCGGAAAGGATTTCGAGGGGACGCTGCATCAGATTGCAGGCGGGGGATTTCGGATGATCGAGATGTGCTCGCCAACCAGCTTCGCGAATTCCGGTTTTGGTCCTCTGGTGAACATGAAAGCCGCGGAGATTCGCCGCATGATCCATGACGCGGGCCTGGGTTGCGTGAGCAGCCACTTCAGAATGGAAGAACTCAAGGGGCAACTGGACGACCGGATCGCGTGGGCCAAGGAGCTGGGTTTGAAGCAGATGATCTGCGCCACGATGCCCGTCCAGCACGACGCACCCATGGCCAGCTGGTTACAGGCGTGCGACGACCTGAACAAGATAGGCGAACAGACCCACAAGGCAGGCATTCAGCTTGGCTACCACAATCACGACTTCGAATTCAAAGAAATCGACGGTGCGCTGATTTACGACGAGATGATGAAGAGGCTGGACCCGAAGCTGATTAAAATGCAATTTCAAGTTGCGATTCCACCGCAGTACGACCCCGTCGCCTTTGTCGCCAAATATCCCGGCCGCTTTATTTCTCTGCATCTTTCTGACTGGACGGCGGAACGAAAAGAGGTGGCCATCGGAGCGGGCGCCATCGACTGGAAAAAACTTTTCGCCGCAGCCAAAGCCGGCGGCATCAAGAATTACTTCGTGGAAATGAACTGGGACCTGATGCTAGCCAGCGTTCCCTACCTCCGCAAACTGAAGGTGTAGCGAGGGCACGGAATGGAACGGCGCCACCTCTGAGAGGGGGCGCCGATTCAATTCTACGGATTGGTTTGTAGGCTAGACCTTGACCTGCGGGTGCGTGGCATAGTGCAGCAGCACGGCTACGGCGCAACTGGTGAGGCGCGTCTCCGCTGAATC
>PLWR01000306.1 GCA_003165615.1 Acidobacteriota bacterium
GTTGTCAAAGAGCTAAAGGCCCCGAGCATTGTCGGAGTCCCCATTTTGGGGAAGGTCACCCTCAGGCGCCGTATTTCCAAGAGCCTTAATCGGCGTCCGACAGCGTTACTCTGAAGAGGATTGGTCTCACAGAGCAATTTCTGATAATACACGTGCATCGGCCGTCTGTCAAGAGTTTTGAAAAGTTTTTTTGTAACCGCTTTAGACTTCTCTGTAGACTCTTCCGACCGAATGCTAATTATACCAGTTCTGCAGGAATGCGCCACAAGAATCGGATCGTCGGTAGTGACTGATTTTGAGGTGCCACGGGCGTCCCGCCCGTGAAGGGACACGGCCAAGATGGCCGTGGCACCTCAAAATGAGTCACCACCGGATCGTCGGGCCGCTGCACGCGAAATTCGCACGCAGGTCGAGGCAAAACAGGGGATTTATATACATGACTCCCTTATCTCGGCAAGACAAGAAACGGAACCCCTCTCAACCTATTGACAAGGCTTCATTCTTCCGCCTTGCGTGCAACCCTTAGAGATTGAACCTCTCCCTCCAAGCTACCGACAGATTCGGCGCTGTCGATCTTGTCTTGGGCTTCCGAATACTTTTGGAACTCTCTGGCGGCTATTTCATCTCCGAGTTTTGCAGATATGGTGCCTGCATTCTTGAGAATTTCTCGGTCGTTCAACGTGAGGAACTGGTCGAGTTTCTTTATCCAGTCTGCCATATACATAGGCTTGTGTTGACGGGCCTGTAGTTCCGCGAATGAGAGATACTGGTCAACTATTAAATTGAGCATGGCAAGCTCTTCTACGGACAGATAGTTCTTTGCGACTGTCACATCGCTTTTCCGAATTTTGTCGCCTCGCCAACTCGTGAGGCCCATGTTTGGCCGTCTGGCGTCTGCCCGTTCGGCTATAAGTTCAGCAGCCGTATGGTGCGTTATTGCCCAATGAAATTTGTTCTGGACGGTAGAGAAAAAATGTTGCGACATAGTCGCAGTGCCATCGTAATCGTAGCTCGTCGCATAAATATCTGTGATCTTTCTGTAGAAATTGCGCTCCGAAGTCCGAATTGCCCGGACCCGCTCGATCAACTCATCGAAATAGCTTTTCCTCGTGCCACCGTCCTTCAGTCTCTCGTCGTCCAGCGTAAATCCCTTAACGATGTACTCCCGCAACCTCTTGGTAGCCCATATGCGGAATTGTGTTCCACGATGCGACTTGACCCTGTACCCGACTGAAATTATCACATCAAGATTATAGTTCTCTATCTCCCTGCTCACTTCGCGAGTCCCTTCCTGTCGAACCATTCGGAAATTCCGAATAGTTGATTCCGAAGACAATTCTCCTTCCGCGTAAATGTTCTTGATGTGCTCATTCACATTGGGAACCTTGACTTGAAATAATTCCGCCATCTCTGCTTGGCTAAGCCACACAGTATCCCCGTCCACCCTTACGTCAATGCGGGTCTTGCCGTCAGGACTCTGGTATATCAAGATTTCGCTTCCTGGAAGAGACTTTGATTTTTGTGGATTTTGCGTTTGTGATGAACCTTGGAGAACAATAGATTCTGTTGAAACTTGCGAAGTGGGATTTTTCTCTGGCTTGTTCTTATTTTTCTTTCGCGGAGGCCGGTAGGAGAGAACAGCGTCCGTGATCGCGTCTAACGCGTCTTGTCCTTCTTTCATGCAGTCAACTCCTTATAGGTGATCCGCTTCCCTGCCACCGCGTCCACAAAACTGGCGAGCCGTTCCAAGGTATGGCGGGCCACGTTGCCCTCGTTCAGACGAAAAGCAAACTCATCAATGTAGCGGCCAAGGTGCTTGGCGCTGGCATGGTGGTAGACGCCATGAAGACCGCGCTTCAGGACCGCCCAAACGCTTTCGATTCCATTGGTGTGAGTCATCCCGCGAACATATTCCCCAGCCTTATGGTTGACGCTTTCCTGCTTGAAAACGCCGCCGTTCGGTCCATCATAGGCCGCGTGTTCGTCTGTCATCAAGGTAGAACCAAACTTCACCCGCGCAAAGATTGCGCCCTGAATTTCCATTATGCTGGGAGATTCGATAATCATAGCCAAAGTCTTTCCGCCACGCTCACGCATCCCCAGCACGGTACTTTTTCCGACCGCTCCGCGTCCAGCCTTGAGTTTGTTCTTCTCGTGCTTATTGGCTTCCTTGCCGCCGATGTATGTTTCGTCTATCTCGATAATGCCCTTCAGTTTGCTATTGTCATCGTTGCACGCCTCGCGGAGCCGGTGCAGAACGAACCAAGCGGACTTTTGCGTGATGCCGATTTCCTTCGCCAATTGCATCGAGGAAATCCCCTTTCGGGCAGTCACCAGCAAATACATAGCATAAATCCACTTGTGCAGGGGAACGTGGGAACGCTCGAAGATGGTCCCGGTGCGTACTGTGAAGTCCAGCTTGCAGGCGTTGCAGCGATAGAATCCGTCCTTGCGGGCCGTGATGCGTTCGCCAGATTTACAGGTTGGGCACTTTACGCCATTGGGCCACATGCGCCCCTCAAGGTAAGTGCGGGCGGCTGCTTCGTCAGGGAAAATCTCGAACAGTTTGAAAGTGCTTATGGTTGATTTGCTCATGCGACAATGATACTTTACTCCCTTATTCGTGCAAGGGTTTTCTTTGGGAGTTAAGCATATAAATCCCCAAAAGAGCGTCTGCGGAGCAACCTAAAAATAGTACTTGGGGGGGGGTTGCAATTCGCCTTGCAAAGGCGTATGAAGGAGGTATGCTGACCGAAGGAGCTACGACTCCGCCGGGCACGCAGAGGTTAGTCGATAAATCACACCGCTCTTGCGGTGCGCACCGTTGGCGACGCCCCGCGGACGCTGCCACGGCATTAACGACAAACACCTGAGACGGGGGGCCGGAAACGGCTCCCCGTTCTCATTTCTGGGCCACTGCACCGCCCGTGCCCTCCTCAGCGTGCGGGTTCCGGTCTGAGTAACTTGCTGGCCAAATTGGCCGAAATAGTGACAAAGGGCTGAAGGCTCGTCCCCAAGGCCAGAAAAGCGACTTTTTGACGCCCCGCCGATGTCCTTGGCAGGAGCCAGCAACCTCGGCCATCCTTGGGCTATCCACAATGCGCGGTACGGAAAGCCTGATTTGGACAAGTTCCAATTCCTCCACGCGAAATTAATCTCCCCGCTTCTCCATTTGTTTTTCGAGCTTCTTCACCTTCTCCGCCAGGTTGTCGAGCCGCGCCATGCGGGCGACGGTTTTCTTGAATTCGCTCATGGGGCGGCAAGGTGTTCCCCAAACCACCGATCCGCTGCGAACGATCTTGCCCGGGAGAACTCCCGCCTGGCCGCCAATCACCACGCGATCCTCGATGCGGGCATGATCGCCGACGCCCACTTGCCCGGCCATCACGACATAGTCGCCCACCTCGGTGCTCCCCGAAATTCCCGTCTGCGAAACAATGATGCAGTGACGGCCAATCTTGACGTTATGGGCGATCTGCACCAGGTTATCGATTTTCGTTCCCTGCCCGATCACGGTCGAGCCCAGGGAGCCGCGGTCCAGCGTGGTATTGCTGCCAATCTCCACGTCATCCTCGATCACAATCTTCCCCAACTGGGGAAACTTCACGTGCCGCCCTTCCGCCAATACGTAACCGAAACCGTCCGACCCGATCACCGCGCCCGAATGGAGGATGACGCGATTTCCGATTTGCGCGCCGGCGTAAACCGTGACGTGGGGATGCAGAACACAATGTGCCCCAACGCGCACGCCAGCGCCCAGAAACGCCGATGCGCGTAGCTGGGTTCCCGCCCCCACGGTAACTCCGCTTTCGATCACCACGTTCGGGCCCACCGAGCAGTCCGCAGCCAATTGCGCGTCCGGCGCCACCGCCGCCGTGGGGTGAACCCCTGGCGGAGGGAGTGGAGCCGGGTGCAATACCTCGGCGGCGCGAATCAGCGCCAGTTTGGGATGACACACGGCAATGGTGGTCTGCCCTGGCAGAGACGCGCCCTCCGGCACCAGCAGGCATCCGGCGAGCGAAGCCACGGCCTCCTCCAAGGCGCGCGGGGTTTCCACGTACGCCAATTCGGCGGGCCCGGCGGTCTCCATGGCGGCTACACTGGTGATCTCGCGCCCGGCATCGCCCGCGGGAATCCCTCGCAGCAATTCGGCAATCTCAGAGACTTTCATGGTGGCCTCCCTTTAACTGGAAGACGAAAATCGAAACTGGAAACTCGAAACTGGAAATTAGAAATTGGAAACTAAACGCAGCGTCTTAAGTAAT
>PLWR01000518.1 GCA_003165615.1 Acidobacteriota bacterium
TCCTCAGGATGGACGTGCTGGACCCAGAAATCCGCCTCCTGCAACCACTTCTCCATGGGGAAGCCCAAGATGGCCTCCATCTGGTGGCTCACAAAGGTTATCTTGAAGCTGGGCACGTTCATTTCCCAAATACCGGCATTAAGATCCTCAACCAGATTGCTGAACCGCTGCGCCAATTCCTGTGCGGCGGCCCTCAAATCCTCACTTTGCGATAGGTCCTCGGAGGACTTTCCGACTTTCAACTCCAGCGTTCTCTGAATGTCTTTCAAGCTGCGAACCTGACGCTTGTAATGCCGAACCTCCCTGGCGAGGAAACCGCACAATACCGCCGTGACCAGGAACAAAGGGATATGTAACAGGGCTGTATGATCATCGAATAAGCGGCCGCCGCTTTCACTGAGGATCCAGACATAGACTGCCGATACCGCGAAGCCGATCCCGACGCTTTGCGGAATGTTATCACCCATAGTCGCCATGAAAATCGTAAGGTAGAAGAGCACCAGCCAGGAAGGTCGGCTTCCGGACACGCAATAAAGAATGATGGTGAGGACGGCGATATCGACGAAGAACAGCCCATAGGCCAGGGCGGGGTTCTTAAACCGCCTTGCCGGGAGAGCACGCAATAAAAGGTTTGAGCCGAGATACGTTGTTGCAAGCCACCACAAAGCAGGTGAGTTTTGCTGGTGATGATAGAATACCAACGCCAGGACCACGATGGAAAGGACCGCACGAAGAAGAAAGAAATTGGAAAAACGGTGCTCAAGCTCACTCATAGCGAGTTCGATGCACCTAGAGGGATACAATATGACAAGGTTTCAGCCATCGGGGCCATAATAGCCGGTTGGCATACGTATGTCAAATGATGTCTTGTCTGACGAGTAATGCCCCCCCGCACTTCCAATGCCGGGGAGCTTGGCGGGTGGTTCCCGGGCGCTGGCTACCGTCCCGCGGCAAGGGGATGGGTTTAGAAACAGCAAACTCCCTGGCCGTCATCGCAACGGCCCCCCGGGCCCCGTACAATTGCCTTGTCCCGCCGTTTACGCTTGCGCGGTCTGCGTTTGACCTTCGGCGAGCCGCGCCGCACATTCCTGGCTCAATTCCTCCAGGGCGCGGCGCACGGCCTGCTGTGTGGCCAAATCAAGTCCGCGCTCGACCATGGGGAACAAGCGCCCATTCTCATCCAATAGGTGGTTACGCAACCAGAAGATGTACTTACGGCCGCTCTGCATAACCTCGCGCGGGTTGCCTCCCCCCTTGAGCAGGCGATCCAGGTTTTGATGAAAAGTCTTCTCGGTCTGCTCGCCGGCATCGTGTTCGTGCCGCATGCGGTCAAGAGTAAAAGCAATCCCTTGCACATGTTCTTGAAGTGCGGGATAGAGGATTTGTTCTTCCTCCACGACGTGGGTGTGAAGGGCCTCGGAAATTTTCCGCCGGAGTCCGGTTAGGCGATCCGTCGACTTGCGGCGATCTCCCGCCAAGCGTAAAACTCCGAGCTGCTCCTGAAGTTCATTCAACAAAAGGGACAACTCCTGATGTTCTTGCACCAGGTAGTCCGTTACGCATCTTGTCATTGGGAAATTTAGACCTCCGTCCATCTAGTGAGATGCGTCGTCGTGGAAGAACGTTTTGCGGATTTATTTTCCCCAGTGGACATCGCGTCACGGTGCCAATTTGTCTCACTTGAATGACAAGCGTTTCAAAGGGGATTCCCATTCAAAATGACACCAGCACCGAAACCTGCGTTTTTTTGAGGTCTGTCAAGAAACTTCAAATATATTGATATATATCAAATATATAAACGTCATTTGTAAAAACTTATGTTGACAAATTGGCGGTCTGCGTAGAAAATGATTTCCGCTTGGATGAATTATCAGCAATCACAACCGATTTCAGCAACAACTCATGTGAATTCCCTGCACCTCTTTCACGAGAGTGGCAGCCCGATTTGTTACACGGCAGGCAATTGTTGTGTCCAACGATGTTATTGCCTGCACCCGAGCAAGAATGTTGAAAGTAGTTTGTGTGCCAAGGGTCAGGTGGTGTGCGGCTGGCGGTTTGCCGCTGATATCTGAGAAGGAACCGTAACCCGAGTCCGACGCGCGAATCTGTGCGAGGGGCGTCAGGTGATTGGTAATCCAACCGCGACTGACAGAGAACAGGAAAAGGGGAACAATCATGCAGAAGATGAAAACTCAGGGGGCAATGGCGAGAAGGCTCATGGCTTTCGTTCTCGTCACATTCTTTGCGGTTGGCCTGGCGTTCGGGCAGACAGGGGAGGCCGTGCGGGCCGCGATCCCGTATGAGTTCACCTTGGCTTCGAAGGTGCTGCCAGCAGGGACGTACACTTTGACAGTAACCAAATTTGGGCTCCAAGTGCAATCGGTCACCACCGGCGCGGTGTATCGCGCGCCGATCATCACTCGGCTGGGCGGCCCGACCGAATTTCTTCGAGGCGGCTCTCTGGTATTCGACAAAACGGCTAGCGCCCGCATCCTCTCCGAAGTTTGGATAGCCGGGTCGGATGGAATACTCTTGCACACCGCCCCGAAAAACCACACTCACGAGGTCGTCTTGTTGTCGGAAGGCCTGGACCAGAACCGCAACGTCTCGGGTAAGGTGGCTTACGATCAGACGTGCTTCAGATGTCATGGCGCGGGCGGCAAGGGTGATAAGAATGCGGATAAATTCTTCAACACCACAATTCCCAGGCTCAACTCGGCAGAGGTGCAAAGCAAGTCGGACGCGGAGTTGAAAGAGATCATCAACAAGGGCGGCAGCGCGATGCCTCCTGTCGAGATCGATGAATCCGGGTTCCGGCATCGTCTCCCCCCCCAAGACGTGGACGCGGTGATTGCTTTTGTGCGTACTCTGAAACAATAGTTTGACCTTGGACTGGGGACATCGTGAAGGACCACGGCGTTGCCCCCGGCTATTGAATTCCGCCCTTCCCGATCCAGAACATCGGGACAAGCTCGGGGCTGTCTGCGAAGCCGGCGTAGCGCACCTGTTCTGTTGATTCCGCGGCACGTCCCATATGGGCAAAGAAAAGCCGCGGACCCTCAGAACAGGTCGCGCTACCTTTCCTCGGCCCGAGATTCCATCCCTCATGCGCAGCCGCAATGCCGTCGATGCTCTGCCGAAACTCGACGCGTAATTCACTTGGATTCACCATCGCTTACGCGGTCATTCTGAGCCCGCATTCTGGGCGAAGAACCCCCGATTCCAGATTCCAGATTCAAGAAGCGCGGTTTGACCCGCTCTTGCCGCGCGGGGGCGCTGCGGTTAAGATACAGGCGGGGAAGTTAAGGTCGTCAACGTATCCGTCCTCATCTGTGTGGTGTTATGAAAACGTGTTTCCTCGTCATTCTCCTTTTCATGCCGGTGTGTCTCCTGCCCACATCGGCAATGGCCCAGGGTCTGGGACAGGCAAACACCACCGTCTCGGTTAATCCTTATGCTCAGGTACAAACATCCTGGCTGGTGGCAGGAAAGGTAAAGACCGACCATGGCGACCCTGTGCGAGGCGCCACGGTGACGGTGTCGCCCCTTATTGCCGTGGCCGTCCGCAGCCTCTCGACCAATGCTCAGGGAGAATTCCGAACCGAATACCAGTTGAATACCGTGGGGGTCGACGAGTTCAACGTGATCTTGACGGTGAAGAAGAAGGGGCTGCAGACTGCGCACGCATACGTAAGCTATGCCCGCTCGGCCAAGAGCTGGGAGGTTCCTATTACGCTGCGGGCGCCGGATGAAGATCCGGCCATGCTCTCATCCGCGGATTTGATCTCGAAGCTTGCGCCCGGGTTAAGGCAACTGGGGCCTGCGGACGGGCTTTCGGCGAAGAGCGAGAAGGACTACATGCGGGGCGTGGCGGATTTTCTCGACCAGCACCAACCGGAGAAAGCCGTGCCGGCCCTCGCCAAAGTCATACAACATGACTCCGGGTGCATCGCGTGCCGGACCATGCTGGGCCTCACGGAGTTGGGCTGGGATGACCTGGATGACGCCAATCGTTCTCTGGCCGAAAGTGTGAACGCCACGCTGGCCGATCGAACCAAGGGACGCCCCGAACCGCTGGTGGCTTATGGAACATGGTTGAACTGGCAGCATGATCCCGAAAAGGCCGAACCTTTTTTCCTCGAGGCGCTCAAGTACACACCGCAGGATGCGCTGGCCCTTCAGGAACTGGGCCGCACACGCCTGGAGATGCAAAAGAACGAGCTCGCGACAGATCCCCTGAAAAGGGCCCTGGCCGCTGGCGCCGGACCTGAGGCGCGACTCCTCTATGCCGAAGCCTTGGTGGGTGCAGGCCGGTCCGGTGAGGCACTTGCCGAAATGAATCGCTATCTTGACGGGCGCGACGTTAAGAAAATGCCGATTCGGGTACGCCAGGTTTGGGCGAACGTTCAGAACCGGCAAAAGATGGAGGCCACCTACGCCGGAACCAAGCCCCAGAAAGGCCAACATCGTATCGACTTCCTTCAGAACCCCCCCGCCGATTTGATCGCCGGGCTCGAACCGGCAAAGGACCAGGAAGAACTGATTCCCATTCTCGACGGGGTGGGCGCCAAGATCGTAGAACTGCTCACCGATTTCCCCAACACCAGTTCACTGGAAGTGATCCAACAAGAGAAGCTGGTCAGCAAGGCAGGAGCCGGCGACAAGCAGAATCAGAAATTTCGATATTTGTGCATGGTGCCGCGCGAGAAATGGGGGCCAGGCTTCATCGAATATCGCGCTGATTTTGACGGCAATGCGGCGGCGCCGAGGGGATTGTCCGACGGCTTCATGCTCACCCAGGGCTTTAATTCGACGGCGTTGTTATTTCATCCGTCGTACCGTTCCGAGAGCACATTTCATTACCTTGGGCGGCAGAATATTAACGGCCGAAGTGCGTATGTGATCGCCTTTGCGCAGATTCCCGGAAAAGCCCACTTAACCGGAAACTTCCGGAAGGGGCAAACCTCCGTCACCACGCTATCCCAGGGGCTGGGTTGGTTCGATACTGCCACGTTGCAGATCGTTCGCATCCATACGGAGCTTTTGGCCCCCTTGCCGGACCTGCGGCTGGACAAAGAAAGCATGGATGTCAACTTCCATGAGGTCCACTTCAACAGCCTGAATAAAACCGTATGGTTGCCGGAGGAAGTCACCGTGACCCTTGATTGGAACGGCAAGCGGCTGCGGAATCGGCATGCGTATTCGGACTTCCGAGTATTCGACGTGAACGCCACGGAAAAAATCGGGCAACCGAAGGGCGCTGGGGAGTTATCCCAGTAATGACAGGAGGCCACAGTTGCGCCGTGATGAGTGGCAGGCAATCGATCCGCGCTTACGATACATCACAACATAATGTAATTGCGCGTCCTGCTTTGACGTGACGCCCCCGGGCAACTCCATGGTGGATAAAGCACCGATGTCCGCCGTAAACAGCCCGAATGGCTACCCTGCGCTCTTCTCCCC
>PLWR01000044.1 GCA_003165615.1 Acidobacteriota bacterium
CTTCGGCTATCCCGACGCAGATGAATTTGAGCCGCCCATTCGAGTTCTGAGCATATGGCGCCAGTGCGTTCTCGGTTGTCCTTTCACACTCATCGAGGATCAGAATGGCTTTGATCTCAGAGTCCGAATAAAAAGACTGAATGACGCCCTCGACTTCCTTTGCGTCAGCTGTTGGGGCATATAGAGTTCGAGGGGCGATTCGATCATCCAGAACCGCCTCAAGCGCAAGCCGCGTCTTTCCAACGCCAGCGGGCCCTTCAAGTCTCAAGACTGAATCGTCATCCGAGTTAACAAAGATTCTTATCTGGTCAATAACGTCCTGTCGGCTGGCATCCGCTTTGAACTCCGTCCTGAAAAGTGCGTTGTTTTCCCTCCACTGATTTACTGTGATGAAGTCGGGGATTCGCCGCCTGAGTTCTGGCAATGCGGCTACTCCCGGAAATCTCGAAATCCACCGGGCCAGCTGGCTGCCAGGAACGATCATTGTTCCGCCCGCTGGCAGCCTCTTACGTTTGAGGATTTGTTTGAGCTTGCTGGCGTAGTCTCGAGAGACCTTCGGGTTGTAGTCGAAACCAACGCACAAGATGTACTTCCCGCCCGATTTTAAGAGCCGCTTGACGTCAGTCTTCGAAGTCTCATCTTCCAAGATTTTTCTTGATAGCTTCCCAGCTTTGTACTGAAGTCCGTTCAGGCCTGGGGAGAGAATGTCATGCTGCGTTGCGCTCGGCCACTTAATGCGCGCGTCGATTCCACCGTCCGGATCAGTCACTCGGTCTGTGATCTCGAGGTCCGGAATCGGTAATTTGTGGACGCCTGCCTCTGCCCTGAGGAGCGCATTCATCACACTGGGCAACTCCATAAGGGTCAGAGGCTGCACATCCCTGCCTGTGACGGTCTGAATAGGCATCAGGTCTCTCCTGGGAAACAAGGACCATCTTAAGGGAGATTCGATGCCGCGGTCTTCTTAACGAGCTGCCAGGGAACAGGGCAAATCGCTCCTTGAGTTCAGATTGAGGTGAAATTCCAAACATTCGTAACGAAAAACGCCCTTGCGGCAACTAGCCACGGACGCCCGCATCTACCGGTTACGAACCCGCCCAGGGCCCACTTTTTCACTCCTTCGCTCCTTTCAATCCCTTCACTCCTTTCACTATTCACACCCCCGTCAAGCCTACCCCCTCCGCAAACCAGCCCCATCCATCTGATTCCAAACACATTATTTTTCCCGCCAACCGTGCAGATTGACTCGCTGATTTCGCTAAGCTCAAAGCATAGGAGCTTGCAATGGCCGAAACTCAGGAACTCGCGACCGGGGAAACCACCGAACCCGAGGAACTCACACCCGAAGAAACCGAGCAGTCTCGGGAATCATCAACCGAAGAGGAAGGGTCGGAAGAGGAAGAGTCAGAAGAGTAACCCAACGACCGCGCTTCGGAACACCCCGCCGTCCTGCGCTGTATCAACGCCTGGAATCACGCCCTTGGCAAAGCGGAAGCCGAGGGCGAGGACAACTGCGACGCCAGGCTGCGAGCCAGATCCGCCTATCTCCGCAGCATGCCTCCCCTCGCCGGATTCGAAAACGTCCGCGACTACATCGCCTGCGTCGCCCATGGCATGATCCTCGGCGCCATCGATATCATCGAGGGTCCAAAGCTCCTTTACGCGGCCCAAATCGCGCTCGGCGTTCTGCCCCGCGAACCGAAGAGACCCGTCGGAAGACCGCCAAAGGACGAGAAAATAAATACCCCACCCCCCTCTCCGGCAGTAACCACGTAATCCGCTCATAGGTAGCGTGCCAATGGAGACAAAAGTTACCCCATCGCAGGCGGATTCCATGCGGCCCTACCCACCCCAAAATCTCCCCCGCCCGCCATCGATTCAACTTGCGCAATCCGCCCGCCGGGAGGATCATGCGGTCACGATTTGAATACCCAGATTGCCGTTCCGAACGGTAGAAGAGGACTAAATGCGCAAAAGTCTTTTCTCGATTCTGCTCCTGGTCTTTTGCCCGCTAATGATTGCACAGCAGACGATGAATAACGACACTGTCGTTAAGCTCGTAAAGGCTGGACTGTCGGATGACATTATCATCACGACGATCAACGCCTCTCCTGGTGCGTACGATATCTCGGCAGACGGTCTCGTCGCCCTGAAATCTGCAGGGGCCAGCAACAAGGTCATCGCAGCTATCGTTACGAAGTCCACAGGCCAAACTCCGCAACAGGCAGGCGAACCAACTGCAACCACGCAGGAAGCCACAAAGCCGAGCGGTAGCACACCAGCAGCAGCACCTGACAATTCCGCTGAAGGGCAGCCCGCACAGCCAGAGTCAGGGACCGTTTCCAGCTCCGGTGTCGTCCCGGCAGGGGCGCGAGTCGTAATTGCTCCAATGGGTGGATTTGAGACTTACTTTGCGGCGGCAGTTCGTGAAAAAAAAGTGCCCATTACTCTTACTCTCGACAGAGCCTCTGCCCAATTTTTTGTTGTCTCGACCGACACCCAATGGGAAGGATTTGTTTACGGTTCTGGAGGAGCAGCAAATTGGAATCAGAGCGGGGGCAACGCAAGCTACGGGGCTGCAGCCAGTTCCACACGCGGACTTGAAGCAAGCATCATGGTTATCGACGCGAAGACTAAAGACGTAGTGTGGGCCTATGAAGTGCATAAAAACAGCCACGGATCTTTGCTTTTCGGCACGCTCGGGGCGCGCGGCCAGCAATCCGTAGCGGAAGCCTGTGCAAAACACCTCAAGGAGTTTATTGAAAAGGGAAAGTGACGCCTGAACGCCGATCTGCAGGCAGCGCATAACCGGACGGCATCCGCAGCCGGAGGTGTTAGGGTAGTTCCTGACAGCTCCGGCTGACGCACAAAATGAACCGACGCACCCGCAGAATGCTTCTGGTTGTAGCCGCGGTAGTCGCGGTGCTGGCCCTTGCCGTCTTTCTCCGCTCCAAGGCCCCGCCGGAAGCCGCGCGCCTCCTGCCCGAGTCCGACGGCATCATCTACGTCGATCTCCGTCCCATCCGCGCCTTCCTGCACAAGGGCCTCAAGCCGCCCGACCGCGCGCCCGATTACCAGCAATTCATCGACGCGACCGGAATCGACTGGGAGCAGGATCTCGATCAGGCTGCGATCTCGCTGCACCGCATGACGAACCCCAACGGGCCCAACGGACCCGTCGCGTACTCCATGGTCCTGGTCGGCAAAATCACCGGACAGAAGCTGAACCAGTGGCTCACGGCCAACGCTTCAACGCTCGAGTCCTACGCGGGCAAGACCATCTACGACATTCCCTCCGAGGGCCGCACCGTCCGCGTCGC
>PLWR01000395.1 GCA_003165615.1 Acidobacteriota bacterium
TCGATCCCACCTTGATCTGGTCCGCCGACCAACCGGCGGCGATATCCGCCAACCAGTTATCCTCCGTCTCACCGCTCCGGGCGCTGGCGGTCACCTGCCACCCGGGCGAGCGCGCCAATCGGAAGGCGGCGAGGGCTTCTGATAGTGTGCCAATCTGGTTAACCTTGAGCAGAAGGGTATTGCAGGCTCCCTCGTCAATCGCGCGGCGGATTCGCACCGGATTCGTACAAAGCAAGTCATCTCCCACCACCAGCGCTTTTTCCCCAATCGCTGCGCGTAGTTTCGGCCAATTGGCCCAATCGTCTTCCGCCAGCGCGTCTTCCACGCTCACAATAGGGAACCGGCTCACCCAATTCTGGACGCGGCCGATCATTTCATCTGAGCTCAGCACATGCCCATCGAGATGGTAACGCCCACCCGTGTAGAAATGCGAAGCGGCCACATCGATGGCAATCGCCACGTCGGCGCCGGGACGGTATCCCGCTGACTCGATGGCCTCCACAGCCGTTTGGATCATGGCATCGGCGCTCTCACAAGGTGGCGCGAGGCCCCCTTCATCGGCCGTGAGCAGGCGCATTCCGTAGCGGCATTCCACCAGTGCCGCCGCGGCCTGGTACACGTCATAGGCCATCACCAGGGATTCGTCAACGGTGTGGGAAGAAACGGGAACCATCAGGACATCCTGGATCGCCACTTGCTCGCCCGCATGCTTCCCGCCACTCAGCAGGTTGATGGTCAGACGCGGGAGGCTCTTCGATTCCTGACCCAGAAGCGACGCGAAGTGAAGGTATAGGGGTACCCGGCGCTCCACGGCGACGGCGCGCGCGAAGGTAATGGAAGCAGCGAGCACGGCGTTGCTGCCCAGTCGCGCCTTATTGGGCGTCCCATCCAGCTCAATGAGCGCCTGGTCGAATACTGCCTGGTCTTCGAAGCTTGAGCCTACCATCGCCCGAGCAATCTCTCCATTGACGTTTGCCACTGCTTTGCGGCAACCGAGACCTCGATACCGTTTCGGATCACCATCACGCAATTCGCAGCTTTCAGCCTTGCCGGTGGAAGCGCCGGAAGGAACGGAAGCGGAGGCGATTGCCCCGCTGCTCAATCGGCATGTGGCAATCACGGTGGGACGGCCACGACTGTCAAGAATCTCCTGGGCGGTCAGTGCTTCAATCGTGCTCATAGGCATGCAAGAAACCTTTCGGTAAGTTCCGGCACAGTGCGCGGTGGGTCCCCGATGAGTGACACCACTGCATTCTGTTGGCGGCGCCGCTCCTCTTCATCCAGGTACTCGAGGCGGGAGCGCCCCGCGGCCCTTGCCAGCAGGCATCCCAGCGTGTGCCGTGCAGATGGACTTTCCGCGGCCAAACCGCCGCTTTGTGAGTAAACTTTCCAATAGTGCTGCGCGGCTGCGGCGAGGGCGGACCGGGCATCCTTCAGATGGTGCGCCTTGCTCAACAAATGCGCCATCGAGAATCCGATATCGAATGCCGGATCTCCGAAATGAATCACCTCATGGTCCAGTAGCACTAGTCGTCCATCGTGGATCAGGATGTTCTTGGGGCTGTAATCCCCGTGAACCAGCGTGAGCCGGCGCGCCCGCGTCTCCTCCACCAGCGCGTCTAAGAAGGCCTGTGCGGGAGGAACCCTCGCCGCCGTCTCCCGGTAGTAGGGCTCGATCCTCAGCGATTCAAAGAACGATCGATCTTCAAACTCCTCCCGAAACTCTTGACGCGCGCCTCCCCGATGAATCGCTACCAGAAGATTCGCAAACTGCTCGATGTGGCCCTGCTCAACACGCCCGGAGAGGAGAACCGTTTTCCAGTTTTCATGCGGTTCGGGAACGCATTCCATGGCCAGCAGGTAGTTTTCCCCGTCCGTGAACAGAAGGCGCGTGATCGACCCGGCCGGGGCAATACGCCGAAGCGCGCTCATGCCTGCCGCCTCGCGCAGAATTCGCTCCGGGGGGCTGAACCAATCGTCCGCCACGCGCAACTTTTCCAGCGCTTGCTTCAAAACCCATTTCTTGCCACTGGCCCGTGCGACCAGGACCGTCCGGTTGGAAACCCCTCCCACCATCACCCGGCACTGGGGCAATTCGCTGGGCGCGATTCGCCCGCTGGCCCGCAGGTAGTCCAAGAGCTCTGGAATGTTTTCGATGTCCAATCAACCCTTCCACAACCCCAGCGATATGGCCCGAGTTCGCGACTCAATTGTAGTATGGCACCGCCCTGCTGGGAATGGGCCACATTCCGTCGCCGCTGCGCGGCCCCTTGTCCATCAAAGCCTTGTTGGAAGTCCGAGGGCGGAGGTGGTATAAGTGAACACACCAACACCACTCTGACGATAGAAAGGGCTCTGGAGGGCGCATGAGCAAAATCCGACAAGATCAAATCGTTAAATTACTTCGCACCATTGATAGTCCCACCATTTCCAATGCGATCGAAAAGTTCAAGGTCCGCAATCAGACCGAAGGCTATGCCTCCTCGGAATTAATTTGCCGATTTCCTGATTTGCCCCCCATGGTGGGGTTCGCGGTGACCTGCATCGTGGATACCACAAGTCCTGAGCCTACGGGACCCAACCGCCTTGCTGAGCTGTTTGACGCCGTGGCCAGCGCACCGAGGCCCGCCGTGGTGGTGATGCAAAATCAGGGGCCCAGCCGCCTGCGCAGTTGTATGGTGGGCGACATGGTCTGCACCAGCCTGCATAAACTGGGCGTGGCCGGTCTGGTGACCGATGGCGGAGTTCGTGACATCACCGGCATACGCAATCGCGCCGCGGGATTTCAGGTTTTCGCAGGAGGGCTTGTGGTGTCCCACGGCCTGCCCACCTACCTGGAAGCGAACGTCCCGGTTACCGTCTGTGGATTACCCATTCGACCCGGAGACCTGCTGCACGGAGACGAGAGCGGCCTGCTCTCAGTGCCCCTGGATATCGTGGAATCGGTGCTGGAACAGGCGCAGGCGGTGCTGAAGAAAGAAAGCGAGTTTATCGATTTCTTAAATAGTGGTTCATTCACATTGGATGAATTGAAATATCGAATTACGCACTAGAGATTCACCCAAACACCTCAGGATTCACCACAAACCGGGGGCGATTTCCGTTGAGCACTGCGGCTACGTCTTCCGCCATCGATTTGAACACTTTGAACATGGCGCCGGTGGTCATGGCGAGGGCGTGAGGTGAGGTCAGGCAGTTGGGTTGTCGAAACAGTGGGTGACCGAAATCGGGAGGCTCCGGATCGAAGACGTCCAATCCGACTCCCTCCAAGGCTCCGCTTTCCAGCGCTTCCACCAGCAGATCCAGGCTTTCGACAAGCCCGCCGCGCGCAATATTGATCAGGCAGGCGCCCCGTTTGATGAGCATCATGGTTCGCCGATTGATCAACCCGCGCGTCTCCGGAGTCACCGGAACGTGCAGGGAGATGAAATCCGACTGCGGCAGCATCTCCTCGAGGCTAACCAGTTCAACCCCCAGTTCCCGGGCACGGTCCCGTGACGCGTAGGGATCGTAAGCCAGAATCCGCATGTTGAAGGGACGCATCAACTGCGCGAGCACCTGGCCGCTATTGCCCAGGCCGACGATTCCGAGCGTGGCGCCATCCAGGTCTCCGGGTTTGGATTCATAGCGGCTGTCCCAATTTCCCCGCTTGCACTGCTAATCCCATTGCACAATGCGTTTGCACAACGCGATCATAAACGTGGCGGCGCCTTCCGCCACTGCCCGCGCCCCCGCCGCGGGGACATAGACCACCGGAATCCGGCGCGCGGTCGCGGCTTGAATATCTACCGTTTCATAGCCAATGCCGGGCCGCGCGATGACTTTCAGGTGCGGACCGGCGCCGATGACCTTGGCCGTCGCGATGGAGCCTCCCCGCACAATCAAAGCGGTGGCGTTCTTGACGACCGCCACCAGCGACTTCTCGCCGGGGGCCGAGGCGACCAAGAATTCACCCAACGGTTGCAGAATGTCGATGGCGATCTGGTCGATGGGAGCAGAACAAGCAATGATATTGGTGGGCATGTTAACCCAGAAAACCTCTCGATCGGAATGGTGTGTGTGACCCGTCTTTCCCGGCATGATTTCGGCGGTTGATGAGACTTGCGCCGATCACTTTCCGCTGGCCGGGGGCAAATCTTGTGTATAGATTTCCCTCATTTGAACCCAGGTGGAACCTGCCGGCGCGCCCGGCACGGGCTCCTGAAATGTCCGCATGAGAGTGTCCCATTCTTGCGCTTTGGGATTTTCCATGTACTTCGGCATGTCGCGGTCCATGTCGAAGTCGTCAACGGTTTCCATGAACATGAAGAGGGTGCGCCCGAAGCGATAGATAAAGGTGCGCCGCACGCCGCAGTTCTTGGTTCCCTCCACCACCTCGGGCCAGGGGTGCGCGTGGTATTCCTCGTAACACCGGATTATTTCCGGATCGTCCTTCAGCATTACCGTTTGTGCATAGCGTTTCATCATTCCTCTCCTTATTTGTAGGGGTACGGCTTGCCGTGCCCGCTTTGTTTTGTCGCGCGATAACAATGCCGGGGGTACGGCAAGCCGTACCCCTACAATCAGGCGCCATTACGGAATTTTCGGGCCATACCCCAGTTCTGCGCCCCCACTCAGAATCAAATCCACGCCGGTGATAAAGCTGGCCTGGTCGCTCGCCAGAAAAAGGCAAGTCTGGCCCGCCTCCTCGATGGTGCCGCTTCGGCCGAGGTGCTGCGTCCTCTCCAGCCAATCGTGCAAACCCTTGGGGTCAGGTGAGGCGGCAACACTGGTGATGCGCATGTGCGTGTAAATGTTTCCGGGAAGGATGGCGTTCACCCTCACACCGTGCTTCGCTTCATCGATGGCCAGAGCCTTGGTGAAGGCGCTGACGGCGCCCTTGGTAGCGCAGTAGGTGGTGGCGCCTTCCTGCCCGAGCTGCGCCACCAGGCTGCTCATGTTGACGATGCTTCCGCGAGTCTTGCGCAGATGGGGCAGCGCCAACTTGCATCCGACAAAGACCGCGATGAGATTCAATTGCAGCAGGTCGAGAAAATCCTTCACGGAGAAGTCATCAATGGGTTGCGTCGGCGGATGCCACCCCGCGTTGTTGACCAAAGTATCCAGCCGCCCATAGCGCTTCACGGTGTTGTCAATGACCCGCCGGATGTCTTCTTCCTTGCGCATGTCGGCGAGTTCGAAATGGCATTCTCCTTGTCCTTTGGCGTTCAGCTCCTGGGCAAGCGCCACGCCGCTTTTCTCATCGTAGTCACTGAAAACCACGCGCTGGCCCCCTCCGCAGAAAGTGCGCGTGCAACCTTCCCCGATTCCTTTTGCTCCGCCAGTGATAATCGCTACTTTGCTATTGTCAGCCATTCAGGTGGCCTCCTTTTTTGTACATGCTGTAGCGGCGGTCTCTGACCGCCGGGTCCAGATTAGGGAACTCGTCGAGCGGTCAATGCGGCTGCGCCGCCCCGCTGTGCGGAACTCCCTTCCTTGATAAGGAGGGGGCAGGGGGTGGTCAACCTGCTCGAACTATCCCGCACCCACCACCCCCTCCTCAGCCGAGGAGGGTAGCTTCATCTAGAAACCAGGCTATTTCCATATGCCAGTATAAGAACCGCAATAATAAGCATCATCAAACCCAGATACAGCGTGCGGATGGAGCTTGACACGGCCGTCTTCCATTCCCCGGCAACAAATCCGAAACAAGTTCGCGAGGATGATGGAGGCTGATATCATGACCGCAAAACCCACGGTAGTCCCCAGGCGGCCCACATCGTAAGCCCCTGCCCCGTAGGCAATCTGCGAAGTGAAATGGAACGCGCCCATGGCGAACGAAAGCGCGGCGTCGCGGCCCGCCCCCGTCCCGGCATAATTCCTCCACGACCCCGTCCTGAGCATCTTGCCGCCGCAAAAGATCAGAACCGCCAGGTAGCCGCCCCAATACACCGCGAGGAAGCGGGCCAGGCTGTCGGGATAATATCGGCCGCCTTGATCGCGTCGACGTATCCCGCCAGATGCCAGACTCCATGCGTCTCCACGCCACAAAGGTTGGCCGATACCAGGGCTTCGGCAACTCGGTCGGCATTCCGATGATCGGCCCCGGCTGCCTTCAAAACATCCCGCACCAGATCGCGGAGATCGTCCGCCGGAACGACCACCACGTCTTGCCGGGCGCTGTTTGGGGCGCCGGAATTTGCGTTTACTTGCGAAGTGTTTCCCATAAGAATGCCAGTCCTTCTTGTGCCAGGATATCCTGAGACTCCGCGTAATAGCGCCAAGAGCATGCCAGAGGCGCCAGCCGGCCCCCCGGGTTAAATGATTCGATAACGGCAAAACCACTATAATTAATCTGTTGAAGAGCTTCCGCAACCTCTGCCCAGGGGAGGTGCCCGCTGCCAGGTGTTCCCCGATGCGTGTCGCTGGAATGCAGGTGAAACGAGCGATTACCCGCCAGACGGATGGCATCGCCCATCGAGCCCTCCTCGATATTCATGTGGAAAGTATCCAGGTGAATGCCTACGGCGGGATGATCCGTCAAGTCCATAAGTTCACAAGCCTGGGCTGCGGTATTGAGAATGTTGTCTTTGTACCGGTTCAATACCTCGACGCAGAAGCGCATTCCGACCTGGGCGGCGAAATCGCCGATCTGGTGCAAACACTCCGAGGCGAGATGGTAACGTGCTACGCCGTCGGATAATTTATTCCGAGTCCATGCGCTATTTTTCCCCGACGTAATTCACCCCCCAATGTTCTTTTCTGCGCTCGCGAAAGTCCCCGGTCAATTGCAGGATGGAGGTCTGGCCTCCGTCGCAGATGATGGTTTGGCCAATGATGTAGCGGGAGTCGTCAGAAGCGAGGAACACGGCTACGCGCCCGATATCACCGGCGTTGGCGATAAACCCTGCGGGCAGGGACTTGCCTGCCGCCTTGACGTCAAACGAATCCCCCAGGACCTTGCGATGATTCTCCACGAACACCCAGCCCGGCGCGATGGCATTCACGCGGACTCCGCGCTGGACAAGCTCAAGCGAAAGTTCCCGGGTGTAGGCGACAATCGCCCCCTTGGTGCCGGCGTAGACCGAGTGCTCGGTCATCCCTCCATAGGCGTGCACGGAAGTGAGGTTGATCACGATTCCCTTCCCATGTTCCGCCAGCGCGGGCAGCAGAGCTTGGGTAAGGAAGAACTGGGCACGGATATTAACATGGTACAGCGTGTCAAACTGCTCCAGCGTGACCTCCTCGAAGGGAACGTTGAGCGTGATGCCGGCATTATTCACCAGCACGTCCAGCCCGCCCAGAAAAGCTGTGACGTCCTGGGCCAGCGCGCGGAGTGTTTTGGCGTCGCGGAAATCGGCCTCGAACGCTTTCGCTTTGCCGCCGTGACTCGCGATTGCCTCCACGGCCGAAACCGCGCCGGCCCGGTCCCGTCCGTAATGCACGGCGACGGCGGCGCCTTCCTTGGCAAACTCCAGAGCCACTCCCCGGCCAATTCCTGTGCCGGCGCCTGTAACCAGCACTCGCTTGCCCTGCATGCGACCACTGTTTTCCATAGTCATTGCCCCCGTCGCGCCCGCGGCCCGAATTCTGGAACGATTCACTTTGCCTGTTCTAAACCTCAAACGTGCCCAGCACGCTGAACTGGGAATCCGGTTTTCGTCCGCGCGCTGCCCGGCAACATAACCCCGACCGCGTTTTAATGCAAGGTTCCAGTCAGGATTCCTGGAAGATTCCCGTTCTGATCTGAGGGGAAGATACCGAGCGAGGCAGGCGCGTAACTTACAAAATGATAATGGGCCAGACCGTTCTTGGTGAGGTTGTCCAGTTGGGGCTGATATTTCTTTTGGACGGCGTCAACGTCAGGGGGAGCGGGCAAGTTTGCCGGGTCAGGTGCGACGGGCAAGGCGCTGGCCAACTCAATGGGTGGCGGCTTTCCAGGATTGGGCAGATGGAGACCACGTTTCGAATCCGGGAACAAGCCTGCAAGGCGAATGTCCGTGTCCTTGTTGGCAGGGGTCGGCTCGGCTGGCTTGGCTGGCGGAGCTTCGGGCATAACTGCGGCCTGAACCGGAGGCTTGGCGGGAGGGGCGACGTTTGCTTCGCTAGTCACGGGCGCAGCTTCCGCGGATTTACTCTCTGCATGTTCGGGAACCACGGCGGCATGCACCGCGTGTCCATGCTCGGATTTGTCGAGCTCCTCCACATCGAAGGTTTTTTCTCCCCTAACGCCAGCCCGAATTCCTTGCCATCCAGGTAAACTTGCGAGCGGTCGATTATCTCCTGCCGCGTGGATCGCCGATCCGTATTGAGGAAGGTCGTCACGTCGGCCTTGTCAAAAACCAGCGCCAGGATTTCCTTCCCCTCGTAACCGAACTGTTTGCTGTGCGTCCGAATGTGGAAGGCGATTTCAAACCCGAACACATCGAAGGGGAGGTTATCGGGGAAGGATTTCGCGAGCAGAGGAAGGATGGGAATGATGATGTCATCCACAACGTGATTTGCCCGCTCGTTTTGCGTGAGCAGATCAAAATTGAATGCCGCGTTGTAATTCCCCGAGACTTTGAGAATCGTGCGATCGTGAAATTTCACGAACTCGATGCCGCGGCTGTCCGCGTCCTGATGGGTTCCGGCGCGAGCCCCACAAATCGCCGGAGCTTGAATTAAAAAGGAAACTTCCAGGCTGAAATCTCGCTATTCAAGTCCATCAACCTGTCGAGGTTCGCTTCTTCCAAGGCCTTCAAACGAGGATTTACGATTTCCTTCGGGCTCACCTGACAAGACGCAGGCGGCGGAGCCATGAGCAATAAGGCGTTGACGATTGCGAGCGTTAGCAGGATTGGTTTTCTTGATATGCCCGTGGAATTTCACCTCACCGAATATTTGGGCCCAGGCCGCGCGGATCGCTTAGCCGCCCTTCCTCTTCCACGGGCAGATGGGGAAGGTGCCGAAGCAGCGCTTCCGCGAAGAGTCCTCGGCCCGGCTTGGCCGGAACCCCGTGGGCCTCAAAGACTCTCACCCGTTCCATCCCACAGCTTGGTGAGTTTTCTTCAGCACATAGCCGCATAAGTTTTCCTGGGCGAGATCGCGAACGCGGCGGCCGGCATAGGCGCGCATGCCCTCGGTGTAATCGGTGCCGGTTTTGGGCATGACCAGTCGGATATCATTGCTGATGCGGACCAGGCGCAGAGTTTCCCGCGGCGTGCCCAAACCCAACTCCACTTCCGGGCAGACCGGCACCCATACGACATATCGGCCAAAGGTTTCCACCAGGTAGGAACCGCGTTTGTGGCCACCGTCATATCGAACCTCCTGACCCAGCAGGCTCGCTGACACGCCAATGCGAATGGGAGCAGACGCCTCACTCATGTTTTCATCCTCCAGATCGCAGCGTTGAGAGCCGAGGCATAGGTGACCCAGGTGAGGTAAGGAACCATCAGCCAACTGGCCGTCCGAGAGACAGGCCAAAATGCGATCGTCGTCGACAGGATGAATAACCACAAAAGGGCCACCCCAAGAAAGGCAACGCCGGGGAGCCGCAAGCCGAAAAAGATACCGGACCACGCCACATTAAGCGCGAGTTGTACGGCGAAAAGGGCCAGCGGAAACTTGGCATGGGAGAATCCTGCTTGGCGCCACACCAACCATACAGCCACCGCCATACTCAGATATAGAACCGTCCACACGGGCCCGAAGACCCAGTTGGGCGGTGTCCAGGATGGCTTGCGTAGTGTGGCGTACCACGTGGTTATGGAAGGGCGTGTCAGGACGGAACCGATGCCCGCAGCGCCGAGGCAGATCCCAACCGAAACCGCCAAGGAAATCACTTGTCGGGCCGTAGTCATTACACGCCCCCGTTTCGTGCCAACATTTTCACGCGCTCGATGTAACCCTTACTATCAAACTTCCGCTTTCAGCACCGCGGCAGGGACGATGACGTCGGCGTCCACAGTCCAGAACGGCACGCGGAGCCGCTCAGTGGCCACGGCGCGCCATCCCTCGGGTTCGCACAGGGGGTTCTCATCGCGCAAACCTGCCGACTCTTCGCCCCTTTCGCCGCAACCTTTAAAGAATAAGGTGCTGAGGCGCGAATTCAATGGCTCCGTTCGGAGTTTCGGTCGAAGACCTTGCGCAAGGGGTTCACACGCTTAAACTCCGGACTGAACTCCTGGGAAAAGTGGGTACCGGTTACAAAACCAAACTGCATGTGCCCCGTCTGCACTCCCTGCACCTGGGGACTATACCTTTTCGGATACCAGAGAGCGGAGAGCATGCCGCTGCCATAGGCACCCACGAGCTGGGGCAGGTCCAGCCGTTTATGGCCGTGCTCATCATAGGTTAGAAACGACATCACCAAAGCATGGCCGGTGCGCCGCCACAACCCCGCGCACTGACACGGGAAGTATCGTGGCTCATAGCCCAGCGCAGCGGCTCCGCCGTCGTGAATGGCGTTTTGGGTTGCCAGAAGTCCATATTGACCGGCGGTTCGCAGGCCATATCCCTTGAACCCTCCCTCCCACTCCTTGGGATAATCGGGGGCCTGGTAGGCAAGCCCAGCGCCAAAAGACACAATATAGGGCCCATAGGAGCTGAAAGTTTCATTCACGAAGAAATTCCAGCGCTCCTTCCCGGTAAGCGCCGCCGGAATGCCACTGCCAGGTACTGCTGGGGGGGTGCTGGTCTGCGATTGGGCCTCGCAATCCCTCGCCGTGGTGAGGGTCAGAAGCGGAAGCAAGGTAAAGAGGGCAACGCGGATCCCCCGGCTCGATGGCCAGGATTCGCATCGGCGGCCGTCCCCATGCTGCCCGATCATTGCTTTCCTCGCCTCAGCGCCGCTTGCAGGCTGGCGGCCTTGGCTTCGTCGAAGTCACCTTCGGCGCGCCAAAGTACCCGTCCGGAGCGATCGACCAGGATCGCATAAATATGCTTTTCGTCCGGAATGTTCAACGCCTTCCGGAAAGATGGCTTGTCGAGGTAGAGAGTGATAGTTCGGGCGCGAGCTTTGCGGTCAGGAATGCCGCGGCGCATCCCACTATTGATAAACCAACGGAAGAAGGGGTTCAGCTTGTCGAGGGTGGGCAGTTCGTAGTACTGGAAGCCGGAGAAGATCTCGAAGCACTTGATCTGGTGCAACCAGGTATCCACGTTTTGCTGCTGCTCACGCTGGAAGACAATCAGCAGCAGGTTGCGGTCTCCGGCAAAGTCCTCGGGAAGTGAGAAGGTTTGATTCTCCAGGTTTGAGGAGGTCAGTTTCGGAAAGGTCCCTCCCGGGGCCGCCGTTGATTTCTCTGATTTGATGTCCACAACGCCTGCCCAAGCGAGTTGGAGTGAACCCCAAAATGGAGACA
>PLWR01000714.1:0-2760 GCA_003165615.1 Acidobacteriota bacterium
CGCCGTGGTAAAGCGTCACCTTGTTTCCGATGATGGAGGTTTCGCCAATTACCACGCCCGTACCATGGTCGATAAAGAACGATTCACCAATGGACGCGCCGGGATGGATGTCAATCCCCGTGTGGCTGTGGGCAATCTCCGTCATCATGCGGGGGATGAACGGCACATCGAGAAGATACAGACGGTGGGCAACGCGCTGCACGGTGACGGGCTCGATGTATGGGTACGCCAGCAGGATTTCCTCGACGCTCGATGCGGCCGGGTCGTTGTGGTAAGCCGCTTCGATATCGGTGGCCAGCAGGTGCGCCAGCTCCGGAAACTGACCAAACAAATTCTTGTGAATATCTTTCGCGTAATTCTCAAGTTCACCAGGGGCCTGTTTGCCACGGCGACGGAACTCAAAACGCACCGCGCTGCAAATCTGGTTGGAGAGCAGGGTTTGAATCTCCACCAGATGTTGGCAGGCGCGCGTACCCGGCGTCTCGCGTTCACCGCACAGGTAGTAAATAGGGAAAAGGACTTCCAGGTATCGGCGACAAATCGTGGCCACCGCCTCGCGGCTGGGCAAACCGAAATCGCTGCTCGCATCCCCGGCCAGTCGCGCATCGAGATCGGCGCGAAACTCCTGCGCCAGGCACTTCATATCATCGGCACTCATGATGGAACCTCCCTAAACTGTACACCACTGAGGCACCGAGGCACAGAGAAGCAGCAAAAGAAAGTCAAAACGCAAAACGCACAAGTGAAAAGCCGGTGGTTTTGAGCCCATCTGCCGCCCACTGCCTTTCGCAATCTGTCCTCAGTGTCTCAGTGCCTCAGTGGTTTGGGCCTTCATCCAATTCCTTCAAAGAGCACCGTGGAAATGTAGCGCTCGCCGGAATCCGGCAATACCACGACAATCGTCTTACCGGCGAATTCCGGCAGCTTGGCCAAACGCACGGCGACGGCCGCCGCGGCTCCGCACGAGATGCCGCTCAGAATGCCTTCTTCGCGCGTCAGGCGCCGGGCGAACTCAATCGCCTCCTCGTTTGAAACCTGTTCAACCCGATCGACCAAGGACAGGTCAAGGTTTTTGGGGATAATCCCCGCGCCGATGCCCTGGATCTTATGGGGCGCGGGCTTCAGCGGCTGTCCCTGCTGGTGCTGAGTGATAACCGGGCTGGCCGTGGGCTCCACACCCACCGAGATAATTTTCTTGCCCTTGGTGTTCTTGATGTAGCGCGAAATGCCCGTGATCGTGCCGCCCGTGCCGATGCCGGAAACCAGCACATCCACGGCGCCGTCGGTGTCATTCCAGATTTCCGGGCCGGTGGTCTTCTCATGGATGGCGGGGTTGGCAGGGTTCTCAAACTGCTGCGGCAGGAAGTAGCGATTGGGATCGGATTGGGCAATTTCCGTGGCGCGGCGGATGGCGCCGGGCATGCCTTCCGGTCCCGGTGTCAGCACCAGCTTGGCGCCGAAGGCCGCCAGCACGCGCCGGCGTTCCAGCGACATGGTCTCCGGCATGGTAAGGGTGAGGTTGTAACCCCGCGCTGCGGCCACGAAGGCCAGAGCGATTCCCGTGTTGCCACTGGTAGGCTCGATGATTTCCACGCCCGTCTTCAACACGCCCCGCTCCTCGGCGTCCCATACCATGGCCGCTCCGATGCGGTCTTTCACCGAATACGCCGGGCCACGGCCTTCCACCTTGGCGAGTACCGTGGCAGATGATCCCTGCGCCAGGCGGTTCAGGCGCACCAAAGGCGTCCTACCGATACTGGCGGCGTTGTCTGCAAAGAAATTTGACATGAATTCTCCTTTGAACTGAGTTTGTGAATATCCATCCTACTAAGGTCCAGGCGCTGCCGTCACAACATTATGCGGGCGGCAGTGATTTCGGGCGCAGAGGAAGCGATGGCCTGACCACACAAGCCCATCTGGATTATCGCTTCTCCCTGGGATCTTTCTGCGAGGAACGGGTCCGAGGAGGATGCGAATTGCTGGTTAATACGTCGCTTGCCGGTGCCCTTGCCTTCCGGGCACGACCGCATTTTCAAGATTTTCAGGAATTCTTGAGGTGGTGCGCCTTGAATTCCCGCCAACGAGCAGGAATCCAGGCTATCTACAGATACAGCGAAGGATGGGAAGGCACAGAGCGGCGCGTGCGGAATCCGCCCCCGCCGTCTGATCATTATCTCGAGCTGTGATGGACAAGCCGTTCACGCTATTTCTCTTCCCCCAACCCGGGATGATTCCGCACTGTAGCGGCGGTCTATGACCGCCGTCGGCGCTCATCGAGCGCGACTTCGGGACTAACCACTGGCCACTATCCACTAACCCCTGCCCTTCAGTACTTCGGCACCGAAGGGTCAACCTGATCCGACCATGCCAGGATTCCACCCTTCAGGTTATGAATCTTGCGGAACCCGGACTTCATGAGCAGGTCCACCGCTTTGGCGCTGCGCATTCCGGATTTGCAATGCACCACGATCTCGTCCGCAGAGTCCAGCTCGCTCATCCGCCTGGGAACCTCACCGAGAGGGATCAGCTTCGAGCCGGGGATGCGGCAAATCTGATATTCGTGCGGCTCACGCACATCGATCAGGACAAAGGGGTCGTGCGCGTCCATCTTCTGTTTTACTTCCGCCGGGGTAATTTCAGGTATGCCAATATGCACAGGTGTATGCTCCTCGCCGCGAATACCGCAGAACTGCTCGTAGTCAATCAGCTTGGTAATGGTACGATGCGTCCCGCAGATCGGGCAATCAGGATTCTTGCGCA
>PLWR01000714.1:2908-3028 GCA_003165615.1 Acidobacteriota bacterium
GCGTGGGGAAATTATCGGTGCCGTCCGCAACGATGTCGTACTCGCGGAAGATGTCGAGCGCGTTGTCGCTGCCGAGGCGCGTCTCAAACGATTCGATTTCGACGTTGGGGTTGATTTCCA
>PLWR01000175.1:0-2584 GCA_003165615.1 Acidobacteriota bacterium
GCTTCACCGCCTTTGACCCGCACAGTCAGTCGCAATACATTGAGCAATGGAGCTATTCGCTGCAGAAGTCCCTTTCGCCCAATACGGTGCTGGAGATCGGCTATCGGGGTGAGGATGGATTCCACCTTCAGCGCGCGCACCTGATCAATAATCCCACTCCCGGCCCGGGATTGCTCCAGCCGCGCCGGCCCCACAAGACCATCAGCTTCCTGCCCGGAACGGTGATTCCGCCCAGTAACTTTCTTCCCCCCGGCCTCACGATTGCCAGCCTGGTTCAGCCCATCTCCACCGTCAATCTTCTGGAGAATTCCGCGCGCAGTTGGTACAACGCGGGCTGGGCTGACGTTCGCCACCGCTTCTCCCATGGACTCACTTTCCTGACCAGCGTCACCTGGGCCAAGAGCATCACCAACGCGCCGGACTTCCGCTCGCCCATGGATGAATCCGCCATCCCGCAGAATGATTACGACCTGGATGCCGAAAAGGGACTCGCCTGCGACGTTCGCCTTCGTTACGTCGGCACCTTCGTTTACAACATCCCGGGGCTGAGCGGGCAGGGGTGGAAGGGTCGCCTTACTTCCAACTGGCAACTGGCGACGGTTTATCAGGCACAGACGGGAATGCCTTTCACCATTTCAGTGTATGGAGACACGGCCAATGCCGGCACCACCCTGGGCGAGAATCCCATCCGTGCCAATTATACTGGCCAGCCGGTGTCCCCTTCCGGCACGCACACCTCGGAGGAGTGGTTCAACACCGCCGCTTTCGTGGCCCCGCCCGCCTATACCTTTGGTAATCTGGGCCGCAATACCGTGACCGNNACCTTCGGCAATCTGGGCCGCAATACCGTGACCGGGCCCGCCATGCATATCGCGGATATTGCCTTTTCACGCGATTTCCGCCTGCGGGAATCGCTGCACCTGCAGCTTCGCGCCGAAGCGTTTAACGCGCTCAACCAGACCAACTACGGCACGCCCAACCGGTTTGTGAACGAGCCGCAGTTTGGAACCATCACCATGGCCATGCACCCCGGCCGCGAAGCGCAGTTCAGCGGGCGATTGACTTTCTGACGATTGAAAGCCGCAGGGGGGGCGATTGGCATTGACGGAATCGGTGCGCGGTAGGGGTGATAATAGAGGGATCGTCGCAGGCCCCCAAAAGTGTCCATACGTGGTGAGAAATGCGGGTTGAGCCCGCTTTTCTCGCCACGGTTTTGGAAGGGCGGCGTTTGAGAGCTTAGGAAGAGAACGTAGGTTCTGAATGCCCTGAAAGGGCACCGGACAGTAACTTGGACATTCTGCAAGTCACCCTCATCATGCCTTGGTTCAATTGCATCAACTGGACCTCAGATCCGCTAAGTGCTGGACGCTTCGGCTAGAAGCGCGAGCAACGGCCGAGTGGCGTGTCACTGAAAAGGAACGCGGCCACCATCGGGGTGGCCAGCGGTGAACCCTGAAACTTGGCGGGAAGGAACTTCCATTGGCGGATGCTGCGCTCTGCCTCTTCGGCGAGGGGTGGTATGCCGTCCATCACCTCAATCTTACCCACAGCTCCCCCAGCATCTACTATCGCTTGCAACGTCACAGCGCCGAACGCCACGTCCGACGTCGGGTTGTTTACCGGCGAGGTTGAGATAATCCTGATTGGCTCATAGGGAGCCGACGGTTTTCTCCGGGGCTGCACTGGGTCCGCCCCGGAAACCCATTGGGGCGACAGGCTAAATGTAAACGCGGCGAGCACAGGAGCGGCCACGCGTTCGCCATTGAGGTGGGCAGGTTCGAATTTCCAGCGGCGAACGCTACGCTCAGCTTCTTCGGTGAGTTTAGGGACGCCGTGGACCACGATGATGTTTCCAACTCCCCCAGTCTTCTCTACCGTCACCTCCAAGATCACGGTGCCGGATACGGAGCATTCAGGTGGAGACATCGTTTCGGCAGCGGAAACCACCCGGGCGGGATCAAAACGACGCGGGTCTTTTCCCTGTGCTGCCCATAAGGAACCTGCAAGCAGCGTGATGGAGGCTGCGACGGCTGCGAGTTTATGCCTCAAAATATGCTCACTCTCTCTGGCCAGAGGCGGGCCGGGCTTTGGTCCACCATTGTTCGAGATCGCCGGGCTGTTTTCCGTATCCGAAAGCGTCGTCCATGATGCGGAAAAAGTGGTCCGCTACCGGTGTCATCGAGACCGTGGATTCCACTGTGCCGTGGAGCCAGCCTCGGGCGGCTTTGGTAAACGGACAACTGGCCAGGCACACGCCGCACCCACCACCACCAACCTGTTGCCAGAACTCGTAGCACTTGTATGAATCCTCAAACCAAGCTTTGTGGCCGGGGTTGTTCCAAGGACCACGGGTCTTGAAGCTGGGTTCATCGTCAAACGACAGGGCGCCTGAGGGGCACGCCTCCGCGCATTTCTTGCACCGTTTGCAGAATTCGACGATGCCGCAATCGATGGGTTTGTCGCAGGCCATGGGGAGGTCGGTGAAGACCTTGCAGAGCCGGACCGCCGCGCCGAATTCGGGTGAAAGCATCTTGTTCAGGCGGCTCAACTCTCCCAGGCCCGCTTCGACCGCGAACGGCACACT
>PLWR01000175.1:2631-3121 GCA_003165615.1 Acidobacteriota bacterium
CGAGGTCCATGGGAATGGCGATGGCGACCACCCATTTCATCTTTCGAGGGATTACAAACTTCTGCGTGGTTACCGAGGGGACATCGGCATCTTCGATCGATATCTCCAGGCCCGCTTTGCCCTCTTTGCCCGTTTGATTGCGGTTGATGTAACCCTCCTTCATCGGCGCAATGCCGGCCAGGCCCGCGCCATAGAACCAGGCGGCGGCTTTTACCGTAAGGGCCGCCTCCTCCGGTGTGGCGGTGTACGGCGGGACGCCCAATTCGGCCGGGGTGCGCACGGAGACGCGCGTCCAGGAAAGCAGGCCCTCGCCCGGTTTCGTGCTATGCATCAAGGTCCAGGCACCGGCGCTCAACTGGAGGTCGCGCAGGCGGAAGCCCGGTATGCCCTTTTGTATCCACTCTGCCGTGCGCTTGGCCGTATCTGCTTCCTCGGCTTCGAACGACCCATTTCCGTCGCGCGCGATTTTGAGGGGCCGATAGATCTGAAA
>PLWR01000175.1:3158-5229 GCA_003165615.1 Acidobacteriota bacterium
AAACAAGTCCGGCGGCCTTCAGCAAGTCGCGCCGGCGAATCTGGTTGGGTTTCACTGCCATTTGTGGTCATCTCCTCGTCTTCAAAAGTCAGAACAGGAATTTTAGTGCGAGCTGAATCTGCCGCGGCGGAAGCGCATTCTGAACCACGCCAAACGTAGGCGAACCAATGATATCGTTCGGCACACCAAAATTCACGCGGTTCAGAAGGTTAAACATTTCAGCTCGGAATTCCAGCGTCTTTGATCCCGCGACCCGAAAATTCTTGAAGATCGAGAAATCCCATTGTGCCAATCCTGCCGCCTGCACCACGTTCCGGCCTTCGCTGCCATATTGGCCCGCTTGAGTCGTAGGATTGAGCCGCTCGAAGGCGCCAACGTTGAACCACTCGCTCGCGGTCTTGGGGCCGTTATTCGGATTTCCGATCAGGTCTGGCCGGTTGCTGGGTGCGCTGCCGATTTCCGGGGCAGTTCCATTGAGCGATACGTCATTGGAATCATAGACCGTGAGCGGCGTTCCGGTGTTGGCAGAAAAGATTCCATTTAGTTGCCAATTCCCCAGCACTTGCTGGCGCCAGCCCTTTGCTTGTGTGAAAAACGGGATCTGCCACTCATAGCTAAGAACCAGGCGCTGGCGGGAGTCAAACAGCGAGCGGCCATATTCCGCCTCCAGGTCAAAAGGATTCTGGGCCATGTCGTTTTCCCCCGACGCCACATTCGTGGTCGCAGCGTAAATGTTAAAACTTGAGACATCGTCGAGGGTTTTCGAATAGGTATAGGAAACGAGGAACGAGAGCCCCTCGCCCAGACGCTTGCGCAGGCTGGCTTGGAGGGCATTGTAGTCCGAGTTCGCAATGCCGGCTATATTCCCGATCGAGTTGAATCGGCAATCGCTTGCCGGCTGTGCCAGCGTACATCCGGAATAGAGACGGCGCTGGGTCACGTTCTGCTCAGTGGAATCGCCCGGCACGTACACTGCGGGGTCTGCTTCGACCAGGCGCGGCAGCTTAGTTCCTTTCGTGCCAACGTAACCCACATCCAGCAGCCAGTCTTTGCCAAACGACCGCTCGATGGTGAGGTTCCAATCTTGCGCGTAGGGAAGGCGTATACGGGGGTCCAGCGAATCCATATTGATGGGGTAGTTATACCCGGATTGGAGAGGCCCTGTCGTTCCCAGCGGGTTGGCGAAGTTCGAGGGGAACACAAGCTGGACATTCGTAAACCAGGGTTGGGAAGTGTTCACGTCCTTGATTGGCCCGTTGGGCCCGTTGTAGAACGGATCGTAGAAGATGCCGTAGGCGGACCGAATCGCCCAACGATGGCTCCCGGTGGGGTCCCAAGCCAGGCCAAAGCGCGGCGCGAAGCCACGATAGTCGGTAGGAATCAGACCGCCCGGGACACCCGGATCATTCGGGTAGAGAAGACCGGCAGGCGCGTTCGGCATGACTTTTGACTGCTCGCCGGGTTCGAAAACCACCTGCCGATTGCGTATTTCAGTGAGGGGAAGGGGGAGTTCGTAGCGCAGTCCAAAATTCAATGTCAGCCGCGCCGTAGGCCTGAAGCTATCCTGGGCATACAGGCTGAAGGCATTGCCGCGCAGTCCCCGTCCCAAGTCGCCTCCACCCATAACGAATACTTCGGGAGCCCCCAACAGGAAGCTGGCAAAGGAATCGTTGACGGGAGTGGGGGCGAAAATGAAGTAACCATTTGGCGAAATGCCTTCGACAGAGTTGATCTGATCGTGCCGGTACTCGCCACCGAATTGCACGTCATGCCGCCCGCGAGTCCATTCCACCGAGTCCGTAAAGGAAAAAGTATTCTGGTGGGTGTCGCGTGGCCCTACCTCCGGGTCCCCGATGGTGGAGTAGCCCACCAGGGAAACAAAGGGCAAGCCTTCTGCCATCGGCAGGCTGGGAGAGTAAGTAAAGCCCGCCGAGGACGGGGGAGTGTGGTTCACGGACTCGTCGAACAGGAACTTGTCGCGCAGGAAGGATACACGGGCCACATTCACGAGGGCAGGCGAAAATGTGTGCGTTTCCTGAATGGCCGGAGGGGGGTATGTATTTCACTCCGG
>PLWR01000651.1 GCA_003165615.1 Acidobacteriota bacterium
ACGCGCGGCTGAATGATCGTGTAAGAGCCGGCTACAATCCGCCCTTCGGCATCGAAGCGTGGCTGGTTCAGGGGGTGTGCCAGGGTCTCGATCAGCCTGCGGGCAGTCCCATGAGGCAACTGGGTGTCGCTGTCCAGGGTGATGACAAACCTCACGTTCGAAAGGTGATCCGGGTTGCCGACGAAGACCAACCGACGGGCATTTTCAGGCCCTGTTCCATCGATCAGGCGGTTAAGCTCTTCCAGCTTTCCACGTTTGCGCTCCCAGCCGATGTACTTCTGCTCGGATTCACTCCAGGTGCGGTTCCGATGGAAAAGGAAGAAGCGCTCACCCCCACACCGGTGCCGGAGACTTTCGAGGCCTTCGATGGCAGTTTGAAGCAGTCGTTCATCCCCCTCGCAGTGCATCTGATCCGAATCGGCATAGTCCGTGAAGAGGCTGAAAAGTAGATTGGCTTCTTTGTTGGCCAGGTACCTGATTTCCAGCTTCTCCAGTTCGCCCCGGATTGCCTCCGCGCCCCCCAACAGCACGGGCACAACGACCAAGGTTCGAAAAGCATCGGGAATCCCCGCAGCCTCGAAATCCATCTTCGCAAGGGTGCGGGGTGGCAGTAGCCGCGTGACTAGGTAATTGACGACCTCGAGCGCCAGTTGACTGGTGGGAATCAGCAAAAGGAGAGATATTAAGATTTGGACCGCGGCTGACCGTTTGCCCAGCCCAAATCCGACGATCAGGGAGATGAATACCGCAGAGAAGAAGCTGAGCGCAAGAAAGTACACGACAGAATGATGGCGATATACCCATTGCAGGACGCGAAAACGTGGCCTTTCACGACACCGTATGAGGCGCGCAAGCTCGGGCCTCCCTTCCCCGACTAGATAGGTCCCGACGTGGACCCAGCGCGCATCCTCTGCAGACTCATGCCCGGTTCGCGCGGCCATCTCGATGGCGCGTTGGGCGACTTCTTCCTCCGCCTGACCGGACCCATGGGCCAACTCTTCAATCGCCCGACGATACCGATCACGTGTGCCGAAATCCATTTTGGGATACACGCCGGAGGGATCAAGCCGAAGCAACTGCTCCACGCGGCTGAGATGCTCGAAGAGCTGTCTCCAATCCAACAAAGCGAGCTGTCGTAAGCTGGTGAACGCATTCCCAATCGATAGCTGATCCTTCGTCTGGCGGTTTTGCTCACGCAGGTTGAGATCGTTCAGGGATTTCCGGAACGTACGCTCAAGCCAACTCTGGACCGGCACTAGCGCGGCACCTTCGTCGTAGAGGTGATGGATCAGTAGAGAAGCGAAATAAGGGCTCGGGCTGGGCTGGTTTTCAACCAGTTCTGCCAGGATCGAGAAGAACTGGTTGTGATCTCGCCTGTTGGCGGTAATGAGCCTGTTCGCCCAGAAGTCAGCGATCTCACGCTCTCGCAACTCTGTCAGAGCCCTTTCGGCGAGATCTTGGATGCTCTCAATCAAGGCGGTGCGCAACATCTGGGGGACAGCCCAGAGTTCCCCAATCGACAACGCGCGCACGGATTGATAGGCCTCAATAAACGCAAGGATATTCTCCTTGTCCAGCCGCAAGCCCATAAGGGAGACGAGTTCCCGCGCTAGGCCGTAGATGCGCGGGAGACCCCGGTAGGGCTTGTTGGCGAGTGCCGGCAGTTCCTGGTAATAACGCCGCGGAAGGTTCATCTGAACGTCGCGTGCGTTGCTCGTGATGATGTACTCATTGTCGAGGAGCCACTCGGCGGTTGGAGTCACACTCTGTCCCAATCGACCCTCTTCGGAGAGATCCAGGCAAGCCTGATGGACCCATTGACAAGCCTGTTCGAGCCGCTCGAGCAGGCCCGTGTTCCGCTGCGGATCTGGGTCCACTTGGTCGTCCGTGGCCAGACGCTGGGCATGCTCCTGGATCTGCGCGGGGGAGAGCGGCACCCCGGGACTCCGTACATTTCTAGTCAGACTCTCGCGCTTCGGATGCAGGACGAAGAGCGCGGGCGGGATCTCGCCACTTTCGCGTAGCACCGCCACCGGGAGCCGCAGTGTTTCAATCGGCGTCTGGAGAATCAGGACGGTCTCCTCAGACGCCAACCAACGTTTGTGATCCTCAAGCAGCTTTGGTTCGACACCGTACTTCGATCGTCGTATCCACACCCCAGCGAACAGGCTCCCGATGAATCCACCCACGAGGATCGAAATCAGGGCAGAAAGGCCCCTGCCCAGAATCGGCTCCGGCCAATGAAGGCCTATGAATACAACTCCGGCGAGGGCCCCAAACAGGATGAAAGCCAGGGCCGCCCCAAAAGCCCGGTGCCAAAGAAAGGGGTCCCATGTACGTACTTCTCCATCCCCAGTCTTGCTCACCAATGCGGCGCGGCGAAAACCCCTCCTCTGCAACTCCCTGAGGGCGCCGCGAGCTTCATCTCGTTTTGCGAAGTAACCTATGAGGATGCCTGCTTCCATTCTCCGTCCCTGCATCACCGCGTAGTCTTAGCTTCTTGGCATAGGGATTTCACCTAAGCCGTTTTCAAATCTCAACCGACCGATAACATACGTCTGACTTCTTCTGAATGCAATCGCACAGGCGGCTTTGGTCATGATTGCACAGACATCTGTGCATAATGGAGCAGACACGCGTCTTCGCCGCTTCTATCATGATGTTTTGGGGAAGAGGAAGAAGAGCTTCCTCTTACAATTCGAGGGTGGACATGGGAACCATAAGGAAACCTCGGAACGAATCTGACAAAGCGACACTCGCCCGCATCGAGAAAGAAATGGCGCAGCCTCGCATTGCCAAGTCCGCAAGAAAGGAGGCGTGAACCAGACATGACTCGTAGTGGCCTCGTCAAAACCGGTAGCCGCCATAGCCGCTTTTGGAAAGCTCGCGTTCGAATCGCCCTTCAACATCTTTACGACTCAGGTTGGTTTGTGCTTTGCTCAAGAGGATCGAATAAACGACTTCGTTGCCTTCGATCTGAGCGGTGATAAACGTGGCCTCCACCAGTTCGTCATCACTGAATTTCACCCTTCTGCCGTCTGCAAATGTTCTAATCCACTCATCGCTTGGCATTTTTGTTACCCCTTAGACTTCAAGTGTGAGAGACGCCTCCAGATTCTCGGTGGAGGGGACGGAGTGAACTCAGTCCTCCCTTGGCAGACCACACCACAAGAATCAAACATGCTCGCGGAGGTCGGGCGAGAACTCGGCATAATTTAACGCGCTCGTCCGCAATCAAGGTATCTCGTAAACCTTGTAAGCATTGGCCTGATCTATTGCGGCTTTTGTCCACCGGCGACCCGAGACCTCCGGACGTAGCGTTCGGATGCATCCCCAGTTGAACACTCGTGCACCACATACTCTGGGATCGGCCTCATCTACCTCCATCATGCGCTGCGCATTGTATGCCGGAGCGTGCACGTAGATTAGAAGCTTCTCTGCCCAGTTGATTTCGTTACGCCAGTCGTCTGAAGATGGGGTCCTCGTAGCTCCCTTCAGGCGACCCACGTAGATTTCAATGTGCGCGCGGTCCTCTTGCGAACCCCCGCCGAAGTTGTGTTCCTCGATCCTCTCCCCAAACGTCCGCCCGACTGTCTGGCCGATATAAAGAAGCACGTTGGAGCCATAGACCGGGTGATGCCCATATATCTGATAGAGTCCACGGTCCCTGTGCAAGTCCTTAAGGGTGTCAAGCTGGTTGAGTGAATAGGGGCCGTCCCATTCGATATGGATGATCCTTTCCTCCATACGTTGCAGTTCTCACCTCCAATGCTGGCCGCGTCATTATTTGGCCGGAATTTCCATCTTGACGTCCGAGACGCCCACAGTATACACCCAAGGACCTACATTGCGACCGCAGGCAGGTGCTAGGCATTGAGTTCGTCGAGACCCAGCCGTTCGTCCAATTCGCCCGCCAGAACGATGCCGCCATCGGAGGTGACGCGTGAACCCTGGAAATCCATACTCAGAGAAGCGTTGAAGCAAAGCTGAAATGGGCCGTTTTGTCTCTCACTCATTGGGTTTTGTCTTCCGGAGAGCGTCCTAATTGCATTCAAACCCATATAAATATTGATGCCGACGAACATGTGAAGATTCGTTGGTGGAGTCCTAAATGGAAATGTGGGCTCAATTCTCTTCCCAACTAACTACATGCGTGGCGACCGTGCCACGAAAAGGAGGTCCTGTGTTCGTCGAACTCATGCCGCTACTTGCCGGCCGCACTGTACTCATCACCGTGGCCAAGGTGGATGATAAGCGAGTCCGCAATCAGATTATTTCTTTCCAGATGCCCGGATAAGTCGGGATGTATCGAAACCCAGGAGTTTAGCTTTCGCCACGAGTTTTAGATAAGTCTGTTCATCCAAGTCGGGTTGACGGCTGAGGATCCAAAGGTATTTACGGCGTGGTTCCCCCACCAAGGCATATTCATAATTTGGACCAAGTTCCAGGACCCAATAATCCCCTGAAAAAGGCCAAAAGAAGGAGACTTTCAACTTTGCGTTGGTTGACTGATCCACGACACGAGCCGTACCGGTGGCTGTCGCCAGTGTCCCATCTTTTTGCCGGCATTGATTCAGAACCCCGATCTTGCCATCCGGTCTGAGGGAATAGTCTGCCGTAACATCACTGACGCAATTCCGCTCAAAGAACATCGGCAACCGTGCAATTTCATGCCATTTGCCAAGATACCGTTTCAGTCCACCTTCCCAAATACGGGAAGAGAATCGGCTGCGAATACAGAGAGGGGAAACAGCAACAGCACTAACAGGAGTTTTGCTGAACATCGGCAGATTGAGTTGTCGACAATAGTCATAAAGGCACCTCGAAACAATCCGGGGAATTCGGAATTCTCACTGGGTCGGCATCCTGGGAGTCTGTCCCCCCATTCTGGGGATTTAGCGTTTTGGTACCCGTCCCCAATCAACTCATGCTTCGACATTGGGACCGCTTCCTGAATGGGCTTTTGCAGCCAAGTAGGTTACTTCCGAGTTCCCAGAGCACATGGCGCTCATTTTAAGTTACGATTTGTTTCTTCCCGCTTCCAGCATTCTGTGCACCAGGCCACCGGGTTGCGACAAAGCCGTGATGTCCTTGCTCAGCAGCGCTGCTGGAGCCGTCCAGATGGACCAGTTAAACCAATAGTCCCAGCCGTAGTTCACTTCGCCCGTATCTCCGCCCGCACTGCAACTGCAGGTGCCATCCCACGTATACCCCCAGTCACAATAACTGAGGTGAAGGTTTTTGCGCAGCAACTCGAGCCCAAAATCCTTCTGGCCTTCGTACATGAAGGTAATAGCATTAAATATTACCTGGAAGTTGGTGTATACGAATTCTCCTGAAAGGTACCCCGTCTTATCCCGTTTCCAGTTGGAGCCATCGGGCTCGGCGTAGATAGGGGGCATTCCGAGTTTGCTGATCTTACACACCTTGTCTCGCTGCAGGGTGAGGATCTTCTCCACATTCTCCCTGGGGAAGACGGGCGGCACGCCGGCTAAGCGCGCAAAGTACTGGCCGTTGAGCGTGGGCGAAAAGACGGCATCGAGGGTCTTGCCGGTTTTGGTGTCGTTGTAGATCAAGTAGTGATCGCCCTTCCACAGATACTTTTGCATGGCTTCCTTGCCGGCAGCTATCAACGTGTCCAGGTATGCGACTTCCTCGGAATCGCCCACGGCGTGGGCCCACATCTTCAGCATTTCCGCTCCCGCAAGGCGCAATCCTCCGGGGTGGGTAACGTAGCCGTACATGGAGCGATCCTCATACCATTCGATGTCGTTCCAGGCATGCTCCCGATGTGGCGGCATGGCGATAATCTGTGACGCGCCAAGGTCCGGACGCTGGGTGAAGGAATATTGCAGAGCCTTCTTTACCGAAGGGTAGAAGTCTTTCATGAAGGCTTCGTCGCCGGTGACCTTCCAGTGCGTGAAGGCTGCGGTTACATAACAGAATCCGGAAACCACCTCTTGATAGTCGTATGACATGGGGTTTGCCGGATCCGCCCACCGCCCCATCAATTGAGCAACATCACCGTTTTCTCTCTGTGTGGAGCGAATGGCGCGCAACATCGACAAAGCCAAGTCCGGAAAGAAGAATGAAAGCGTCGGCCCAGCCACAGCCACATTTGAAAGCGTGCTCATGTGCGGGCAAGATCGCGGGGCTTCTTCCAGAGCGAACAGCCCGTCCTCCGCCCTGCACCAGCTCCCAATGGGATCCTTGGCCTGAGCCCACATGCTGCAAGGAGCGAAATAGTAGAGCGCGTTGATCAGGGAATCCGCCAACCACCCGGGCAGCGTGGGGTCCTCAAAAATCACCGATTGCCAGGAAATGATCCGCTTCAGCAACTGCTCGTGATTGCGTGCAAGGAAAGTTGCCACTTCGCCGGCATCAGCAAAGCGCGTGGTGTACATATGCGTGAAGCGCTTGCCGGTGGTGGAGAGCGTTTCCCCTTCCGGGGCATACGTCGAAATGCGCTCACCGCCCGTCCCCGGCAAGCCGTTGCCTTCCCACTCCGGCGCATACCAGGCGAGGATGATCCGGACCACCTTCTCCTCACCCGGTCCCAGGTTGTAGTCCACGGTCAGGGACGAGCCACCGTCGTCGTGCTGGGCGGTAGATGGGAGTTGTGTCTCAGCCTTATCCCAGATCCCCCCATCGATGCCCAGCGATCCGCCGGTGCGCACTCCGTCCGAATCCAGCGCCGCCAAGACGTAGCTCATACCCCACGCCTTGTCCTCCACCCACACGCCCTTAATTCCAGGGGGCGCGGCGCGGCGTGAAACCTGGGGAGGAGGCATTACCGGCGTCTTGGGCAGATTGGGCCAGCCAAGTGAGCGGTCGCGCGTGTGATGCTCGGCAAAACCTGGGAAGCTGAAAACCACGCAGCCTTTGTTGCCTGTGGTTCCTTTATTGCGGAGGTGCACTTCAAAGACTGCTCCCGGTGTGTTGGACGTTTTCGCGTCGCCAGGGATGAATGGCGACCAACTCCGCACGCCAATGTAAACCGGCGCGTCCGACTTATATTCAATATCAGCGATGGGGTAGTGGCCCCAATACTCGCTTTCCTGCATCGAACCGCCCACGCCGATATCAAACGAGGGCCGGTTGTTCCCCGCATAATGCTTGGTCTGGCCGGTTCCGAGGATCCACGCCCGGGCGCTGGTGACGACAGCCAGATAAGGAGTGTTCAGGGGACCCCCAACGGGCGTCAGGTGATTGAAGATGGAGGTGTAGCCCAATTGGCCCGAGGGCTCCAGATAGAGTGCACCCGTGTCAATTCCGCCCAGAGGCATGCCGGAGACAGGCAGCGGCCGATCGATGTATAAGCCAAAGTAGCCCTCGGGCTTGGTGCGATAGCAGATTCCGGAGACGGGTTTGTTGTAACCTGCGGCACTGAAGGTATTCCACTGCGCGCCTTTCAGACCGGGCGAAAACAGGCGGTCGGGTTCCTTAGGATCCATCGGCACTGGGGTTTCTGATCCCGAACTGGTGGCGGCAAAGCCCTTCAGTCCATTGATCGTCAGCGTGCTCGCGCCCGCCGAAAGGCGCAGGAAATTGCGCCGCGAAAGATCACTCTTCATTATGCCTCCTCATTGATCAGGAATTTCCATTTTAGCTCCCAACCACCCCATAGCATACACCCTACGTGAGGTTCCAGCGCCCTATCGGTTTGTTGCCCTGATCCAGCGGTTACAAGCAGGGCTGGGGCTGTCGGATCGCGAGTCCCTAAGCTGTTGACGCGGCGTTGCCGTCCGGTTTCGTCAGACCCCTCTCTGTCCCGCCTCGGCTCCCGGCCCGGCTGTCTGTATCCATATTGGTTACGATGAAGCCCACACGCGGGAACAGCTCCCCGGGATGATGCTCTCCCTTCGCAACTACCCGTCCCGGCCAACTCAATCTTCGGTAGTGGGGCAGCGCTACACAAAGAGGATGTGTATGCCGATCCTGGATTAGCCCTTGTGTTCCGTGGGATACTTGCAAGATAGGGAGGTATGGCTCTCAGAACAGCCCTTGGGCACACAAGTAAGCGCGAAACATTCAAGTTCACCGGGATCCACACGCAGTGGTCCCCCTGTCGGTCACTTTTTCATGCCGGCAAATATTTAAAAGGCAATTAGTAGACAGGTTTCAGAATACCAGCGGCAGCCGGGTGAATGGTCATCGCATTTCAACCCTGCATCCAGTCCAGCCCGCAATCACTGCGGTTCCTGTAAGCCTGGAAAGGTATAATGAGGACCTGCCGGAAGGCGTGTGGCTGCCATTGGGAGGAACTGCCATATGTTGAAACTGCTGAAAGTCATGAAAGGCGCCACCGAAGTGCTGGCGACGGCAGCAGCGGTGCTCGCCGCTGCCGTAGTCGTTGTGGAAACCTACCAAACCCTGCGCAAGAGGATTGACTCCGCCAAGTAGTCTTGACCAGCCTCCGGAGCGGGGAGGGCCGCCGCGGGGATACCGGCCCCCGGGGTTCCGCCCTCCGGCCGGGTTATCCATCCCCGCTCAAAGCACTCACCGCGCGTCTGCTGAGGTGAGGCGCTAAGTCGAGGGCAGAAAGTTGCTGAGGGACTTTAATTCATCCTTTTTAGCGCCTTCTTCAAATTTGTAGGGGACTTTGGCTTTTACCAAATCATTTCCCGCAAGGCGAATATCGCGGCTCCCTTCCCCGATCACTCCCAGGAAAACCTTTGTTCCTTCCGCTGCCTTGCAGTTGACTACCCGGGCGTCGGTGACCTTGTTCAGGACAACGGCCGGCGCATCCTGATCAGGCCACGCCTGCCGACCCGTGAAATCGTCGATTTCGAGGCCGTCGACATTTTCAAAGTAGAGGGCGCTCTCCCATTTATCCAATGCCGGTTTATCCCAAATCACTTCCACATTCTTGACCTTCAGATTTTTTGCATGTTCGAATTTCAAGGCGTGGACGGACGTATCGTAAGGCGCTTTCGGGTCCGTGGAAATGAAGAGCTTGATATTCTCGAAGGTGACGCCATCGAGCGGCCTGGTGTGATGTCCCGCAATCCGGGAGGATCCCTGGACATGCGCGATGATGTCGCGGATGATTACATTGCGAATCAAGCCGGGCCCCGGGTCGGTGGGCTTGGGCGGTTCGTGGTTCCATTCGCTGGGGGTCCCAATCATGAAATTAAAGGGATTGGCGTCGCCCGCCCAGAACCAGTCGTAACGGTGCAGTTCGATCGTCATATTGGAAATAACGACGTCTTCAATGGTCCCTCCCGCTTCGATCTGCAAGGTAATTCCGCGGTTACAGTTGGTGATGACGCAGTTATCAATAACCGTGTTTCGCGCGCCAACCGCGACGCCCTCCGTGAACTTGATGGCGGCGGAGGCGGAGGAGAACCTGCAGTTGGTGATGGTAATGTTCTCGGCAAGACGTTTTGCGGCAAAAATGGCGATGCAGTCATCGCCGGTCTCAATGGTGCAGTTCGAAATGCGCACGTCCTTGCACCCGTCGATATCAATGCCGTCGCACCAGACGGCGTCCTTGAGGCTGGTATAAATATAGATTCCATCAACCACCACCCGGTCGCACTCCTTCAAATAGAATGTCCAACTGGGTGCTCGAAAAAAGGAGAGCCCGGTAACATGCACATCGGTGCAGTGAAACAACCAAACCAGGTGGGGATACACCTGGCGGTCGGGAAAGCCCACGGGAAATGAGCGCATGGTGGACTTGCCCAGGTTCTTCATCATCAGCAGGTGGCCGTAGGCGCGCTCAAAATCTTCCGGCTGCTTTATCCAGATGAATTCATGCTGGCCGTCCACCGTTCCGCGGCCTTCGATGGTAATGTTCTCAAGGCCCACCCCGTAAAAAAGGGCTGCCGAATCATTGCTTTCCTTAACGTCATAGGCCTGCGGGTCCTTGGAGGCAAACAGCGTCGCGCCGCCCTCGACGTGGAACCGAATGTGGCTCCGGAGGTGAATGGTTCCGGAAGTGTACTCGCCCGGCGGGAGGTAGACAACCCCTCCCCCCGCTGCGGCGCACGCCTCTATTGCTTTGTGAATGGCTGGTCCGGCGTCGTCAGCCTTCTTCCCTGTCGCGCCATAATCCCTGACGTTGAAGATTGCTGCCGCGGAAGGGTCGCGCTGAGGTTCCCCCGACTGGGGAGAGGCGCCGGGCTGGCCTTTCCCGAATGCGTGGCCTCTCTGGTCCTTCAACCCCTGGGCGGAGCTCGATGCCGCCACCCCAACGCCCGCGAGTGAACCCATGAATACACGTCGTCCCATTGCATCCATCGTCTGCCTCCTTAATAATGCGAAGAATTTACTGGAGGGCGCGCGAGCCAATCCATGCCACTTCCCCTCCATGCTGTATGATGCCTCATCAGGAGGGTTCGTGGAAGAGGGGAACAATTTTATCCGGAATTAGATTTTTGGCCTTGCCGGCAGTCAAGAGTGTACACCCGTTTACCTCCATTCGAGCCCTCAGAGCAAAATCTATTCTCCCAGTCGGTCCCACCGGCTCCCTTCCGCCCTTTTCCGGGCACTGAAAGCCCGTCGCCCCGGCATCCAGAACCAGCTTTTTCAGACACCGCTGCGTGCCGGGGATCGCTGAGGGTCGATTTCTCTGCGGCTAAAGCCAGGCTAACCGTGCAGATGGACCACGTGACAACCAGGGGCCTCTGTCTGCCCTAAGTTTCCGTCGGAATGCAAAATAGTTCTGTATTGGACGCCCTCGGCGCGGCGGATCGCTACCTCTACCAAGGGATCGAAGTTTGTGGTTAGGATACAGGCACCGAAGCGGGCCGGGTACTCCGCCACCAGCTTGCCCAGATATTCTGTCCCGGGACCGAGCACCCAACCTTGACTGTCTGTTTCGAGGCGACGGCAAGTATCATCGCCCATGGCGTATGAGTCGATAGACTGGTTCGCACTCGCGCTTCCCGGAATGCGGGCTGCCAGGACCGCCTTGCGAACAATCTCGTTCACCGTGCCCTGCCCCCGCCGCCCTTGTACAAATTCAAATGCCGCTTGATAACGCCTTGTGCCAGCCGCTTGGAGCGCAGAGGTCAGCGCTTCCGATTGTACGGGGTCGTCGTTGAATTCCCCTCTTATAAGGGCAATCACTCCTTCAACGCCTGGAACGCCGGGCTCGCCGACTGTGACGGGGGCGGAAAGGGGCGCACCAACCAAGAAGACGACTTCCTGGCTGCGCTTCTTCAGCGCCCTCGAAAGTCTTTCGAGCAGAGCTGGACTGTCATAGAAATTTAGTCCGTCCGTTCTGGCGATTGTGGACCCTTCGGTTGGCCCAATTCCCATGGTGTAGACTCCCACGGTTTATGGCACAGGTAGGCGGCCGATGCGGATTATTCCACAATGGGGGGTGCTTGTCTACGGCCCGGCCCCCAGGGCGGGTTCGTCGCATGGAGTACTAGACCGGCTGCGCGTTGAAATCACACAAGACCACTTTGTCGTAATACGCCCTAACCGTAGTAGTGCGACTCCTGACTCCCGCGAAGTCCGCTTCGGGGCCCCGAACCCCGTATCTGGGGACTCTGCATGATTGCTGGTGGGAAGGGCGTTTAGCCTCCAACGATTATCAATGATCAGCGGAGAATTCGCCCGCCAAATAACGCACTTTGCAATCCACCCGTCGAAGCTTTCCGTTCGGGGTATTATGAATAGTCTTCGGTCGCAGAAGTACAACCTGACTTACTGTGTATCTAGCTCCCAGCAAGGCATGGTGGATTTGTTGGCGCAAGGCGTCGCGCTCAGCTGGCGCGGTTAATGCGGTCTCAACCAGGACCACTGCCGCATCGGATCCTCGCTCTGGGCCCTCGCAACCGATCACCACAACGCGGCCCCCACGGACGCCCAGGCGCTCGCGGGCCACCTGCTCCAGATCCTCGGGATGGTAGTTCCGGCCGCCGACGATAATCAGCTCCTTCTTGCGACCCGTGATATATAACTTGCCGCCGGCGAGGTACCCCAGGTCACCCGTCCACAGCCCGCCGTCCTGAAGTGCCTGGCGGGAGGCCTCCGGCTGCGCGTAGTAGCCTTGCATCAAGCTGGGTCCGCGTACCACAACTTCACCGATTCGGCGTTCTGGCAGCCGCTCGCCAGCCTCGCTGATAATGGCCACCTCCATCTGCGGGATGGGTGGCCCCAGGGAGGCAACTGGGCGCGTCGGGCCGTTCGGAGGGCTGCCGCCGCCCGCGCTCCGGGCGATCCCCGTTGCATGCATCGATTCGAGATTAATCAAATCAAAGTCCGTGCCTTGGTCAAGACTGGTCATGGTCACGGCCGATCCAGCCTCCGCCAAACCGTAAGTGGCCAGGAGGCTGGTTGCGCGGAATCCGGCTGGCCGGAACTTGTCAACAAATTGTTGCAGACTCTCCGGCGAAATCGCTTCGGCTCCCACCAAAGCGACACGCACACGACCGAGCTCGCATCGCTCCACTTCGGAGTCACGCGTGAATCGGGCGCATAAAGCATAGGCCGACGGTGGTCCACCCGTAATGCTGGCGCGAAACTGGGACAGCGCCTTCACCCAAAGGCTGGGACGCAAAATGAAATCTTCGGTGCGCAGAAGAGTGACGTGGCCGCCGGGATAAATCGGCGTCAGCAAGAAACCAATCAGGCCCATATCGTAATAAAGCGGTAGCCACGAAAGCGCCCAGTCCACACTGGGGTCCTCCAGCTTAAGGTGTTCACTGATATTCCTCGTTTGGGCAAGCAGAGCGGCATGGGAAAACTGAACCACTTTGGCATTGCCGGTGGTCCCGGATGTGAACTGAAGCAGCGCGAGGTCGGTTTCCGAACCATCAGGCGGAATGGGCCGGACCGCAGGCTCGAGGTCCCGCCGACTGATTATGGATAGATCGCTAATGCCCGCCATTCGGGAGAGGGGAGCAAGGTTCGCCTGCTCCTCGGGCACCACGAGCACCTTGGCGTCAAAAAGTCTGATTAGCCGGGAGACGAGTGCGACGAAAGAGTCAGCAGCCACAAGGTCGCGAAGGGGAGCGATGGGCGCAGGGATCCCTCCACACAGCAGGGCGCCCAGGTACGCTCCCACGAAATCGTCCGAGTTGGGCAACGCCAGCACCACAC
>PLWR01000287.1 GCA_003165615.1 Acidobacteriota bacterium
AACCAGAGTTTGCGCATGAAGAAGTAGCGGAACAACATGCTGAGTTCAGGGGGAATGTAGGGGTTGGGTTTCTGCTCCATCGGCAGCTTGATATTGAGTCCAATGGATTTTCCCCCGGCCTCGCTGGCCCCGCGATTGGCGGCTTCCATAATGCCAGGTCCGCCCCCCGAGCAGACCATCAGAAAGCGGGAGCTATTGTGCACTTTCATCGCCCATTCCGTGATCAGCCGCGACAATTCCCGCGCCGCCTCGTAATAGCTCGACATGTGAACACCCATNNCGAAGCTCCACTTCGTGCAAATTCTGAACGGCCGCCTCACGAGGGAGAATGCGCGCCGAGCCGAAAAAGACCACGGTGTGCTGCGCGCCGGCCTTTCGTAAGTGCGCCTGCGGGTCAAAATATTCGGATAGAATCCGCAGCGCGCGCGCGTCGGCGCTTTCCAAAAAGCGGAGATTGCGGTAGGCAAGTTCCGGCAATCGAGAGCCAGAGTTCTTTTCATTCACCATGGATTCCTCACCTTCGTGGAGTCAACACCTGAGTTGTTACCCATAATACCTTTGGGGGAAACATCACGGCGAAGTCACATCGCCACCGCCCCGGCAGTTTGAATGGCCGCGTTCCGGAGAATTCAGGACCGGTTCCGCCGCCGGTAGCACCTTCTCAGCGAGCGGTAAGAGAATACCAGACGGGGTCAATCTGCCACCGCAAAATCCAATTCCCGCGGACATGCGCCGCAAGATTCCAGTTGACCGCTGAGGACTGAAGGGGTATGAGTCATTAGTTGACCCGACGTCGCCAGGTAGGCCGAGAACGTTAGGACACCTGCCTTTTTATTGATCCGCATGGAGGAATGATCCAATGTCATCATTTTCCAGACGTGAATTTATGCGCCGCAGCGCGGTGGGAACAGCGGGCCTGGGCATGCTGGTGAACGGGAAATGGATTCCCGTGGAGGCCGCTCCCCTGCCCCCCCCAGCGGGCCCCAACGACCGCGTCAATGTTGCTTTTATCGGATTCGGTATTCGCGGGAACATCCTGATGGAAGCCGTCAAGAAAACCGAGCAAGCCAACATGGTGGCCGTCAGCGATTGTTACCAGGGGCATCTGACGCGCGCCAAGGAGCGCACCGACGGTAAAATCGAAACCAATTTTGCCCAATACCAGGCCCTGCTCGAGCGCAAGGACATCGACGCGGTCATCCTCGCGCCTCCCGATCACCAGCATCTGCCGATGGCTTTGAACGCTCTGGCCGCGGGCAAGGACGTCTACATCGAAAAACCCATGACCCATCGCGTCGAAGATGGTCCCAAAATGATTGAGGCGGTGCGGCGCTACAACCGGGTCCTGCAAGCGGGCAGTCAGTGGCGCTCCTCGTCGCTGCAAAAGAAGGCGCGGGAAATTATTGCCTCCGGGCAACTCGGAAAGGTTACCAAGGTCATTGCCTCCTACAATCGCAACAGCTCCACCGGCGCGTGGAACTATCCCATCCCCCCCGACCTGAAAGAGGGCGTGAATTTCGACTGGAAAGCATGGCTGGGCAATGCCCCGCAGTGCGCCTATGACCCTGAGCGCGTGTTCCGCTATCGCAAGTTCTGGGATTATTCCGGCGGCATTTCCACCGACCTGTTCGTCCACCTGATTACGTCCATTCACTTCATCCTGGACGCCAAGGTTCCATCGAGTGTCGTGGCGGCGGGTGGAATTCTGGTTCGGAAGGACGGACGTGAAGTACCTGACACGCTCGATGCGCTCTTTGTTTATCCCGAGGGGTTCAACGTTAACATGGGGTCAACACTTAACAATGCGAGTACAGCCGAGCTGGGCATGGTATTCCTGGGAACCAGGGGATCCCTCACGCTGGGAGGAAGCAGCTTTACGCTTGCGGCGGAAAATCCCCGGGAAGGATACGCGTACTCCATTGATTCCTGGCCGAAGAGCCTGCAGGATGAATTCATGAACACCGGCGACCATCGCGTGGAGGCCATGCCGCCGATTATCGAGGATGGCACAATTACTTACAAAGACCAGGGCACGGATGCGGTGATGCTGCACCTGCTGGAATTTCTGGATTGCGTACGCACACGCCAAGAGTGTAGTGAAAACGCCGTGGTCGGCCACCATGCCGCCGCCGCCGGACACATGATCAACCTCTCGTTTCTTTCCGGAAAGAGAATGGTGTGGGACGCCGCCGGCGACACGGCTCGGGAAGGGTAGAGAGGCAGTAGGCAGTAGGCAGAAAGCAGATATCCCGGAGTAGGCCCGGTCCTGGCTGGATTACTCCGCGGCGTTACGTTGAAAGCAAGTAGCACGGTACGGCGCCACCTTTGGCATTTCACTTTTGACTTTTGCCTTTTGCACTTTGCCTTTTGACTTGTTCTTGCCCCGGTGCCGCTCTCTGCTACCCCCTTACCGCCGACTGCCTGCTGCCTGCTGCGTAGTGCGCGCTGCTCACTCACAAAGGGGAGGCCGCACCCAGCCGCCGAGGGCATCCTGCAAAACCTGCGCCACCGCCAGCGCCACATCTTCCCGCCACGGCCGCGCCACAATCTGAACGCCAATCGGCAAGCCTTTCTCAGTCGCCCCACCGCGAACCACGGCCGCAGGCCAGCCCGTCAGGTTGGAAGTCATGGTGTAGCTGAAGCAGGAAAGCCGATCGTAGGTTGAGCCGTGCTCCATCCCGGCAAAGGAGCAAACCGGGCAGAGCAAAGCATCGTAGTTCGACATGAAGAAAAGCATTTCGCGGCGGAAGGTGTCCCAGCGACCGATTAGCGCGCCGAGCTCCGCGACGGACTTGGCGCCTTGATGCTGCAAGTCCAGCACGCGCTGCATCAGCGGATGGACGCTGCGTGTCCCCGCCTCCTTCAGCAGGGATTCGATGCCCGCGCCTCCGTCGGCGGTGAAGAGGCCGAGATAGATTTCATAAGTCTGCTCGATCCCAGGAGGCCGCACATCTTCCACGGAAACTCCTGCCTCGGCCAATGCCTCCGCAGATTTCCTCACCACCGCGCCGATTTCAGCCGAGGGCGCAACGATTCCGTTATCGGTGTGGAAGGCAACGCGCAATCGTCGCAGATCAATTGCTCGGGGATCACCGAGTGGCATGGGCACGATGGCGGCATCTTGCATATCGATGCCGGAAATAATTGGAAGCACCAGCGCCAGATCTCCCACGCATCTCGCCAGCGGCCCGATCTGCCAGAGTGCGTCGAGCAAGCCTCCCGGCCCGGGGAAGTGTCCCGTGCGTGGAACTCGGCCCGAGGTGGGCTTGATGCTGGCGATGCCCGTGCAGTGCGCCGGAAAGCGGACGCTTCCCCCGGCATCGCTCCCCAGTCCAAACGGCGAACCGCCCGCCGCGATGATGGCCGACTCGCCGCCGCTGCTTCCTCCCGGGGACAGCGTCAGGTCATAGGGATTGTTGGTGCGGCCGTAAATCAGGTT
>PLWR01000270.1 GCA_003165615.1 Acidobacteriota bacterium
ATGCCGCCAAAGCCAAAGCCCAGGCAGAGGCTGAACAAGCTCGACTCGCTGCGCAACAGGCCGAGAACGACAAAGCGGCCCTGCGTGCCAAGTTGGCTGAGCAATTGAACTCGGTTCTGCAAACGCGGGATACTGCCCGCGGGCTTATCGTCAACATGTCCGATGTGCTGTTCGACACGGCCAAATACACGTTGAAGCCGGGAGCCCGGGAAAAGCTGTCCAAGGTCGCCGGCATTCTGCTCGCCTACCCTGGACTCAACATTGAGGTGGACGGCCATACGGACAACGTCGGAGGTGACGAATACAATCAGAACCTATCCGAACAACGCGCTGGGTCCGTGCGCGACTACCTGGTAGCGCAAGGGGTAGCGACAAATTCGGTCACCGCCAAAGGCTTCGGTAAGACCCAACCTGTGGCCACCAACGATACGGCTGAGGGCAGGCAGACCAACCGCCGGGTTGAACTGGTGGTATCGGGTGAGGCGATCGGCGCCCATTAGCGGCACGGCGGGAGGCTCGCGGTAGGGAGAAACAACGCGAGGAACGGCCCGAGGCGTGTGGGGCTTGCTGAACGCCGGAACCAGCTTTGTGTCGGCGTCGATGGCCGTCCACGTCCATACATCACCCGTGGGATTTGGGTCTGGAGTCCGTGCCGGGAGAAGGCGGGTACTCGTCGTTCCGGCATGACGGCACTCGGAAAGTAAGCTTTGAGTGGTCCGCGGGGTGGATCGTTGTCCTGAAACGGGGTTCGGGGAAATAGATCCTGCCTGATCGCGCAGCGTTTACCGATGTTTCGGCTTTGGACGGAATCGGCACCGCGGGGTGGCGCACACATTGCGGTGTATGTATGCGACCCGAGGCGTCGACTTGCGACCCGGAGCAGGAGCCGTTCAAAATAGTGCCGCATACATAAGAATCAATGTATGCGCCACCCCATCATGGTTTGATTTCCGCTCCAATTCATAATCATCTTGACGATAAGTCGCCAAACCGTACTGGTGGCGGCGACGTTCACCATGGGACTCCTCCTGGCAAACGCGCTTGCACGCTAAGGTGAGTTGGCCCCTGCAGGGATTCAGCCGGAAAAACGGTCCGCCGCGGATAACCACCCCCTTCGCTGCCGCTCATCCCCTCCCTTCGACAGGCTCAGGGCAGGCTCTAAATCAGGAGGGGAGCTTGGCTTGTGGGGCTCCCCACCTCAGTTGAGGAGTTGTAGAGGCCGCCTTCCGGCGGGCACAAGGTGCCGGGCTCCCGATTTTATCGGGATGAGTTCCGCCCGCCTCTACCAAAGCAGCCCCCCTGCTTACGCCGGTGGACACTTTACAGTTCGCACCGCCACCGGTCCGCAAGCCGGGAAAATCTGACAAGAAGTCTCAGTTGGCGGCATGCGATCCGGGTGAAGGGCTTTCATTAGTCTGGACTTCTCACCAGCTTTTGGAAGGGCGGGGCTTTAGCCCCGCCGTTGCAAGGCCTTCTTGATTATTCCTGTGTTCCGCGCCCCGTGCAGCTTGCGGTCGCAAGCTGCACGGGGCGCGGAACGAAAAGAGGCGGGAGCCGCGATTTCGGCGGGGCTGAAGCCCCGCCCTTCCGGCGGCGCCCAAACGTGGTGAGAAGTTCGGGCTAGATGGGACAGAATGTCCTGGATGGGTCCGCCAACGATGACCCTACGGTTCGGTTTAGGTCCCCCTACGTCGCTCTGCAGCCCTTTATCCACAATGCGCACGCCCGATCATTGGGGCGCGATGTTGTAAAGGAAGATGAACTGGAGGATCAGGTGATTGCCCGTGAACTCCTGGGGCAAAGGGGGAAAAGGCGCCGAGGCGTGGACGCCGTTATACGCGGCGCGGTCGAGGGGATCAGAACCCGATGAAGCCACCATGCGCTCGTTCGGCATTGAGCCATCTTTGAGGATTTCGAACACCACGCCCGTGCGACCCTTCTCGCCCAGGCGCGCGGATTCCGGAATCACGGAAATCCAATTTTGCCGAACGATGTGAATGATGCGGGCGAGGTACGGGCCGAAGTCCACTCCCCGCGTGTCCGAGAGGATGGTGGGCATTTCGGTGGAAAAGTTCGGATGCAGATTGTTGAACTCCATGTTGGAATCGCCGCCACCGCCCGCACCACTTTCGGAGTGATATCCACCGCGGGCGGCGGCTTGCATGGATTGCTGAATGGCCTGCCCCGGCGTCATCGTCGGCACGCGAAACTTGCTCTCGCCGCTTCCGCTCTGGGGGGCGACGTCCTCCAAGCGTAAGCCGGCGTCAGTCTGGGGCTCCGGTTTGGGTGCCGATGGCGGCGCCGGAGGTCCACCCGGGGGAGGCGTGGGAGCGGCTGCGGGTGGGGGTGAAGGCTGCCCCCCACGCGAGGCTTCGGGCTCAGGCGTGTTGCCGCGCGAATAGGGCATATGCACGCCATTCGGATCAATGATGGGTGAACGCCCCTGGGCTTGGCGATTCTTGTCGGAAGGGCGCGCTTCCGGAGGTGGTTGGCGCAGCGACTTCAATAAATCCGGGGGGAGAAATAAGGTGGTAATTTGCTGATTCGATCGCGGAGTTACGGGAATTCCCATCATCAACTTGCCGCGACGGAGGAGATCCGGAGCGAAGATGATAAACATGATCAGGAAAATGTGCAGGAACACCGAGGTCAGGAACAGCGCCCGGCGCCGCCAACGCGCCAGTTCCTGTTCGGGGCCTGCATCCATCAGCAGGTGGATAGGGATTTCCACACTCGGCGAATGTTGTGCCCGCCAGAGATCGATTGGGGTTTGCGTACTCATCGCATGCTTTCCACGCCAGACATTTCTTTTGCCGCCGGATGTCGATTAGACACTAAGACTCACCGCTTTGGCCTACCGAACGTCCCAATGGCACGTTGACGAGGGTCGCATGTTGTTCGATGCAATTCATGACCTTTTCGGCTAATGCCAAGGCTTGTTTTCCTTCCGTGCCCCCGACCAAAGGACGATTTCTTGTCCGCACTGACTCTATGAAAGCCGCCAATTCCGCTCGCAGGGGCTCCTGCGGCGTGGCGGTCAGCTTCTGGAACGCAATCTGTGGGGTCGGCCCGCTGCGGTCAACCCGAATAAGTGTGGCATCACGGCGCGTGAAATCAATGGAAAAATACTCATTGGGCTGGAAATACCTGAATTTCCGCACCCGCTCCGTGCTCACACGGCTGGCTGTCAGATTGGCCACGGCGCCATTTTGGAATTCCACCCGGGCGTTGGCGATATCCACTTTATCGGAGAGCACGGGCAGTCCCACGGCGCGCACATCGCGCCACGGGGAATCTACCAGCCAGAGGACGAGGTCCAGATCGTGAATCATCAAATCAAAAACCACGTCCACATCGAGGCTGCGAGGGCTGAACACGCCCAGGCGATGGATTTCAAAAAACATCGGCCGTGTGGTTGCAGCCTTGGCTGCCACCACCCCGGGGTTGAAGCGTTCCAGGTGGCCGACCTGGAGGATGCGCCCGCCGCGTTCGGCCAGCTCAATCAGTTCTGTAGCTTCGTCAAGGGTCCGGGTGATGGGCTTTTCCAGCAGCACATCCACCCCATGAGCAAACGCCTGGCGCGCCACGGCGGCGTGATCGGTGGTGGGAATCACCACGCTCACGGCCCGCACGGCGCCCAGCGCTTCGTCCAAACTTTGGAAGGCGCGAACGCCAAGTTCGGCGGCAATTTCCTGCGTGCGCTCGGGGCGCAGGTCGTATACGCCCACCAGTTCCGCCCCCGGAACCTGCTTCAACTCACGCGCATGCTTCTTGCCATGCTCGCCCACGCCCAGCACCGCAACCGGAATTTTATCGTCCATGTAAATTCGAAACTCGAAATTCGAAACTTGAAATTCGATGCCCGGGTGGCGAGGTTCGAATTTCGATTTTCGCCTTTCGCTCCTCTACATTCCTACGATGGCAATTCCCGCCTCGTCCGCGTCGGCGATCAGGTTCTGCCGGTCGAAGAGCAGGGTTTTGCCCGCATCCACTGCCAGCACGGTGGCTTTCGACTGTTGCATGACCTGGATAGTCTTTCTGCCCACCACCGGAACGTCGAAGCGCATATCCTGATGGGGCTTACTTACTTTGACGACCACCAGCCGCCGACCGTTACTCAGCGTGGCGGCACGCTGGATGGCGGCGTCGGTGCCCTCCATGGCTTCCACCGCCACGCAGGCGCGGTCAGCCACCACGATGGTCTGGCCGAGGTCCAGTCCCGCAATTTTCTTGGCGATTTCACGGCCATAGGCGATATCGGCCGCTTCCTCCGCGTCGGGAGCGCGCCGCGTGAGTGTACCAGTTTCCGGCAGCAGTGGTTTCAGAAAGAGGGTGGAATCAACCACCTTCATGCCACGCCCTTCGATCATGCGCACGACGGTGCCAATCAGCATGTCGGTGTTTTTGCGTGAAAGCCCTTGCAGCATGCGGCTCATCATGCCGTCGGGTTTGATGGAGCTGAATAGTTGCGCGTGCTTCACCTGCCCGGCCAGCACCACTTTGGTGACCTTTTCCGCTACCAGCAGGTCAAGGCACTTGGCCACTTCACCCAGACTCACCCAATGGATGGTCCGCGTCTTCTCTGCCATTTCCGGCGAGGCTTCTTCCTTGATGGCCACGACGAGCGGTTCCAATCCCTGTTCGCGCGCTGCGTCCAACACCAGAAAAGGAAAACGCCCATTACCGGCAATGATGGCGTAGCGATCGGGCGAGCTGGGAGATTGGGTCATTGAATTATCGGGTCGTTAAGAGATCGGGTCATTGATTCATCGGGTCATCGGGTCATTTAAAGGCTGTCCGTGGTCCGTTGCAAGTCACTTTGCGAGATCGGGAGACCGCCGAAATAGACAACGGGCAACGGACAACTGACCACGGACAACTGACAGCTTTCCGAGGGCCCGATTATTTCGCCACTCCTCTTTCCGAAGTTTTGATGAACTCCACCAGGACCTTGACGTGGGGAGACTGAAATCCCCTGGCCTCGATGGCTTCCAGCGCCTGCGTGGTATTCAGTTTGGAGCGCAAAAGCAAGCGGAAGGCGGCTTCCAGTTCCTTGATGTCCTCAGCCGGCAGCCCGCGGCGCTCCAGGCCAATCTTGTTGGTGCCATACACCCCCAGGGGGCGTGGCGCGGTGGTCTTGGAGTAGGGAAGAATATCCTGGTTCACCCCACTGAAGGCTCCTAGGAAACCGTAGGCGCCGACGCGGCAGAACTGATGAATGCCGCAGAAGGCGCCCACGGTGGCGTGGTCCTGAATCTCGATGTGGCCGGCCAGAGAAGCGCCGTTGGCCATGATGATGTGGTCTCCCAGCGTGCAGTTGTGGGCGATATGGACATAGGCCATCAGCAGGTTGTAGTTGCCGATCCGGGTGACGCCCTTGCCCAGGGTATTGGCGCGATGGATGCTTACAAATTCACGAAGGGTATTGCCATCGCCGATTTCGACGCGCGTATCCTCGCCTTGATACTTCAGATCCTGGGGAGCGAACCCGATGGAGACATAAGGGAAAATGCGGTTGTTCTTGCCGATCCGGGTATGACCCTCAATCACGGTATGAGAGATCACTTCCGTACCTTCCCCGAGTTCAACGTGCTCGCCAATCACCGTGTACGGGCCAACCGTCACGCTGCCGGCGAGTTGCGCGCGGGGATGAATTATTGCCGTGGGATGTATATTCATGGATTTGATTGACCTGGCGCACTGGCAATTGCCAACATTGCCGCGGCCTCCGGTACTTTATGATTTCACCTGGCCACTCCGCGCTGGGAGGTGGAAATGAACTCCACCAGCTTGCGGACGTGGGGAGACTTGAATTCGCGGGCCTCAATCGCTTCCAGCGCCTGCGTGGTGTTCAGCTTGGAGCGTGTGAGCAGGCGAAGGGCGGCGTCCAAATCCTTGATGTCTTCCTTGGAGAGCCCCTGCCGCTCCAAGTCTGACCGATTCGCGCCATACACCCCGAGGGGGCGCGGCGCGCTGGTCTTGGAATAAGGCAGCACGTCCCGGGTGGCCACCGTATAACCCCCCAAAAAACTGTAGGCGCCCATGCGGCAGAACTGATGAATGGCACATAAGGGCCCCACGAAGGCGTAATCTTGAATCTCCACGTGGCCCGCCAGAGTGGCGGCGTTGGCCATGATGATGTGGTTCCCCAGATTGCAGTCGTGCGCGATATGGACATAGGCCATCAGCATGTTGTGGTTGCCGATTCTGGTAACGCTCTTACCCAGCGCCGTGCCGCGATGGATGGTCACGAATTCCCGGATGACATTGTCATCCCCGATTTCGGTGTAGGCAAGTTCGCCGCGGAACTTCATGTCATGGGGAATACCCCCGACGGAGGCAAAGGGGAAAATCTGGTTGTTCTTGCCAATACGGGTATGGCCCTCAACCACGGCATGAGGCATCACCACGGTGCCTTCGCCGATCTCGACGTGTTCGTCAATCCGCGAGTACGCGCCCACGGTCACGTTAATGGCGACCTGAGCGCGGGGATGAACAATGGCGGTTGGATGAGCTTCCATGGACCTTAATGGCTCGGGCGATCGGCCAGCACGAACAATACCACGGCCTCCGCCACGAGTTTGCCTTCCACCAGAGCGCGCCCCGACATCTTGCCGAAGTTACTGCGGCGATGCACCGACTCTATTTCAAGGCGCAACTGGTCGCCCGGAACCACCGGGCGGCGGAACTTGGCGTGTTCGACTCCGGTAAAGTAGATGAGCTTCTTACCTTTCTCCTCATCGGGCATCTCGCGGTAAAGCAAGATGCCTCCCACCTGCGCCATGGCTTCCAGAATCAGCACGCCCGGCATCACCGGCGCGCCCGGAAAATGACCCTGAAAAAACTCTTCGTTCATGGTGACGTNNCAGCCATTCATCACCATCCAATTCAGGAATTGCGCGGCAGGATAGATTGGGATCCACGCTTCCAGGGTCCACAGTTATGTCGCGGGAAGTGCCACCGGGACCGGCAGCCATTATAAACGAAAGCCCCCAGGGTTCCAATCAAAGGGGAGGCAGTTGTCAGCGCCGCGCGGCGGAGCGGCAAAAGCAAGTCAAAACGCAAAAGTCATAGCCCGGTGTGCGGTGAGGATTCTGGGCGGCCCTGGAGGAGGAAACCGAAAGCGCACAACTCTGGAGTTCGACGTGGACGCACCCGCAGTGCTGGGGGCAACGATCACAACGTCTTCTCCAACGCCCGGCGCTGTTCCCGCCGGCAGGGATAGATCCAGCCGGACGGGTCCGCCCTTTGGTAGAGCACTGGGATGCGGAGCATGGTGCGAGACCTGTTGCCGAGAGGCCGGTCAGGCTGCCTGTGCGGCTGACAAAACTCTGAGGGTCTCTCGCGCCACCATCAGTTCCTCGTTGGTGAACACCACGAGAAGGGTGACGGGCGAGCCGGGTATGGAAATGATGCGGTCACCCGGCGAGCGAAACCGGTTGCTCTCCGGGTCCAGGTGTATCCCCAGGAATTCCATGCCGGAACAGACCTGTTCGCGGGTGCGCCACGAGTTTTCCCCGATTCCGCCCGCGAAGGCCACGGCGTCGAGCCCGCCCATGGCGGCCGCGTACGCGCCCAGGTGCTTCTTCACCTGATAGATGTATACCGCCAGCGCGGTCGAGGCGCGCAAGTGACCTTGGGCAGCGGCTTGTTCGAGATCGCGCACGTCATTGCTGAGGCCGGAGATGCCTGCCAAACCGCCCTTCTGGCACAGGAGGCGGCCCATTTCCGCCGGACTCAGTTTCTCCTGATCCATTACCCGCAACACCGCAAACGCATCCAAGTCTCCCGCACGCGAGGATTGCTCCAGCCCTGACTGCGGCGAGAAGCCGTGGCTAATATCCACGGACTTGCCGTTGAGAATGGCGCAGATCGACGAGCTTCCGCCCAAATGGCAGGAGACCAGGCGCAACCCCTCTGCCGAGCGGTTGAGAAGCTGCGGCACGCGCTGCGCAATGTAGCGGTGCGATGAGCCATGAAAGCCGTAGCGCCGCACGCCGTACTTTTCGCGCCACTCATAAGGCACACCATAAAATGAAGCCCGGTCAGGAAGCGTCGAATGAAACCCCGTTTCGAAAACCGCAACCATGGGTATGCCGGGGAGAAGCTCGCGGAAGATCTGCATTGCCTGAATGTAAATAGGATTATGGACGGGCGCGACGGGAACAAACTCCTGCATGGCGGCAAGCAGTTCGTCATCGACGGGAAAACTGCCGCAATAGCGTGGGCCGCCGTGCACGGCCTTGAAACCGACGGCGGAAATCCCATCGCTCGCGGCGCCCCCGCCACCGAGGCCCGCGAGGCGGTCGACAAGAATCTTGATGGCGGCCCGATGATCGGGAATCTGGGCCGTGGTCCGCGATTCCTCCTCCATCCCGGTCTCCCAGACGACAACCTGCGATTCTCCGCCGCCGATGCGGTCGATCTTACCGCGCGCCAGGACGGTTTCGCTGTCCGTCTCGATGAGCTGGTACTTGAGCGAGGTCGAGCCGAGATTCGGAACCAGGATTCGCATGCGGATTCTCCTTGCATCGTAGCGGCGAGTTTATCTCGCCACGTGGCGGCGTAAAGCCGCCGCTACGAAGGTTGCCGCTGATGATGCATGGCCAGAAGCGCCAGGCATAGGGAATGAATCTTTGTTTCCGGCGGTTCCGCCCGGGAAAGTAGAACCAGCGGCACGCGGGCCCCGATGATGATGCCACCGGACTGGCCACCCGCGAAGTAGGTAATGGCGCGATAAAGGATATTGGCTGCTTCGATGTTGGGCGCAATGAAAACGTCGGTGGCCTCGACGACGGGGCTTTGAATGGATTTCCGTTCGGCAGCGAATCGGCTGAGCGGCACGTCCAGGGCCAAGGGGCCTTCGAGGTAAGCGCCGGAAATCTGTCCACGCCGATTCATTTGCACCAGCGCCGCCGCATCGACAGTTGCAGGCATGGCGGCGTTAACGAATTCCAGCGCGGTGAGCACGACAACCTTCGGTTCGCTTATGCCGAGCGCGTGCGCGACCTCGATGGCGTTGCGGCAGATGTCCGCCTTCTGTTCCAGCGTCGGGGCAATGTTGATGGCGGCGTCGGTCATGACCATCAGCCGCGATATCCCCGGCACCTGGAACACGATCACCTGGCTTAAGAGCTTCCCGGTCCGCAGGCCGTGTTCCTTATCCAGAACCCCGCGAATCAGGTGGGCAGTGGTGACCTTTCCTTTCATCAACAAATCCGCTTTGCCCTCTCTCACCAGGCCCGTCGATTGCTGAATCGAGGCCTCCTCACCTGGCGTGGAAAGGAGTATCTCCGGGCGGAGTCGATAGCCAACTTTATTCGCCGCCGCTTCAATCTTGGCCGGATTGCCCACCAGAATCGCCTCTGCCAGCCCCAGCGCTTCTGCCTGCCTCAGGCTCTCCAGCACGTCGGGGTCATGCGCCTCTACCACCGCAATCCTGGCGGGTCCAAGCTTTCGCGCCTGCTCGATCAGTTCGTGCAAGTTTTGAATCATTGGGCTATCCTCCCCGGCGCACACCCCACCCTTTACATCCGCCTCGCACTCCGTAAGGGCTTCGTGGAGAGCTGCTTTTCAGCTTCTTCCTGGGACTGCGCCTTAGCTGGCTTTGGCGGCTTGGTTTAGTACCTGGTCCGCGATGGCGCGAAATTCGCTCTCGCTGAGCAGATCTTTCTTCTCGAAAGATTTCTCTTTGACCAGGCGTACCATTTCCATCATCTGCTCTTCGTTCGCATTGAGGCCAAGCTTCTCGCACCACTCCTGGATGGAAGCCAGCCCACTGTTCTTGCCCAGCACAATCGAGACCGGTTGCTGCCCCACCAATTCCGGGGCGAACGGAACGAACTCGAGGGGGTGCTTGGCGCGGGCTTTGCGGACGAACCCCGCCACGATCCCCGATTCCACCTGATAGAGCATGTCGCCCACAATCGGCCGGTTCCCGGGGATGTGCACCTTGGCCAGGTCCAGGACAAAGCGCGAGGTCTCACACATCTTCTCTGTGCGGATTCCCAGTTTCACCCCGTACAGGCAAAGCAGCGAGAGCACCACGTCTTCCATGGGAACGTTGCCGGCGCGCTCGCCGAGGCCCGTAATGGTGGTGTGCGCGACGCTTGCTCCCGCCGCCAGCGCAGAGATGGTGTTGGCCACGCCCAGACCGAAATCCTGATGGCAGTGAATCTCCACGGGCTTCTTCAGGCGTTTGACGGCCTTCTTCACCACGTGGTAAACCGCTTCCGGCGTGCAACCCCCAAAGCTGTCGGCGATGGTGAAGGCATCCATGTGGCCTTCCGTCGCCACCTGGTCCACGAGGTCCAGCAAACGCTCCACCTCCGTGCGCGTGGAGTCGATGGTGAAGAAGACCGTGTACAGGCCGGCTTCCTTGGCGGCCTGCGTGGCCTCGATGGAAGATTTCATGGCGCGGTCGAGCGACCATCCGTAGGCGTTCTTGATGATGTGTTCGCTGGAGGGAATCTCCACGATCACGCCCTTGCAACCGCACTCCTTGGCGGCTTTGACGTCGCCGATCACGCAGCGCGCAAAAGAAAAGATTTCGGCCTTGAGTCCCAGGTTGGCGATGTCGCTGATCGCCCCCCTGTCCTGAGGAGATACGGCCGGCATCCCCGCCTCGATGCGATGAACCCCCATGGCGTCCAGGCGTTTGGCAATCTCCACTTTCTCTTCCCGCCGGAAGACCACGGCAGTCTGCTGTTCGCCGTCGCGGAGGGTCACATCGTGAATCTTGATCTTGGGGGGGAATTTGAATCCCTTGCGTACCTCGGATAAATAGCACCAGGGACTGACAAACCACTTCTTGGTTTTCCACGGCTGTTGCATGACGACCTCCAATGGGATTTTAGGAAAGCGTAATTTCTTGAGGCTCCCATTTGGGGAACCCCAGGAAGGTGCGATTGTATACTCCCCTGAGTCGTTTTGGAACTGTCCTTATTCCTTCGGTGGGTTTGACAGTGGGTTTGAGTGTGCGACAAATTTGTGAGAGTCAACCAGCGCGGGCATGGCAACTCAGCCAGTGATCGGCGGTGTGGCGCGCGAGTTCAGCGGCCTCGCAACTGACGGGGGACAGCGAGCGCAAGGCGCGCCTTCAACATCCAACCTCCCTCAAGAGTATGCAACGTGGACCCGCTTTGAAGTCCGCAGCCTTTGTAAAGCACGAACAAACTGCAATTTCCGGATCAGATTAGCGCTGCCCAATCCAATCCGCAAGTCAAGGGTGAGCGACATAGAAGTTGGAA
>PLWR01000238.1 GCA_003165615.1 Acidobacteriota bacterium
GCGGCGCGTTGCACCCGCACGTGCATTGGACTTCATTGCCGATAGCTTCCAGAGTCGGTTTGCGCCCCGTATCTCCGCGTGCCGCTGACCCGGCAAGCAGAAAGGCGAGCAAAAGAGCCGTCGCGAATTGAGCAGATTGGTGAAGAAGTCTAATCAGCGCGCCGGAAGGGCGGGGCTTTAACCCCGCCGCCCCTGGGTAAAGGGTTGAACAGGCCTTCAGGCCCTGAAGCCGCATCGCTTCAGGGGCTAAAGCCCCTAACATCAACCTGAGTCTTACGACGTGGCTAAAGCCCCGTCCTTCCGCACGGCACCCGAATTGCAACATCGGACTTCGGACACCGGCCATCGGATTGTTTTGCTTGTCACTCGTCACTTGTCACTCATCACTGCTCTTAAAGAGCATCGCCCGCCTGCACGGTCAATTCCTGTGCCTGCCGCATTTCCGCCATCTCGCGTTCCACACGGCTGGGAACCAGTGCCAGCAACGTGCCCAGCAGCGTGACGAAACCGCCGATCCACACCCACATGACCAGCGGATTGACGAAAACCTGGATGATCCCCTTGCCGGTGTCGGGATCAATCCCCGCCAGCACGACGTAGAGGTCTTCTGACAGCGTGGGGTGAATGGCCACGTAACTGGTGGGCTGCTGGCTGGCCTTGTAGAAGCGCTTTTCCGGATGCATCGAGGTGAAAGCCTCGCCATTCCTGGTCACGGTGATGAGGGCCCGCGTGTATTCGTAGTTGGGATTGTCGCCGGTGGTAAGGCCATCACAGCGCAGCATGTATTTCCCCACCCGCAGCAAATCGCCTTCCTGCATCAACCCCTTCGCGTCCGTTTTGAAGGCCTGCCCGGCAAATCCGATGAAGAGCAGGACAATGCCGATGTGGACGATGTACCCGCCATAGCGCCGGGTGTTGCGCATGGTCAGGTTGTAAATGGCCACGGCAAAGTTTTCCTTGGCGGTCCTCATGCGCGTGCGCGCACTCTTCCAGAATTCACCCAGGATGCAAACCATGACGAACGCGGAAAGGAAGAAGGTCATCCACGCGTAGAAATCACGCACACCTTCCGCGAACAGTACCGCGCCCGCCGCCAGCGCCACGATCAGCGGCATGGTGAAGTTGCCCTTCAGGCTTTGGAAGGAGGTCTTGCGCCACGCCAGCAGCGGCCCGGCGCCGGTCAGCAGCAGAAGCAGCAGGCCCATGGGAATCGCCACTTTATTGAAGAACGGCGCGCCCACGGTGACCGTTGTACTCTCCACGGCCTTGGAAATTACCGGGAACAGCGTTCCCCAGAACACCGCAAACACCAGTGCCAACAAGATCCAATTGTTGAAAAGAAATCCGCTCTCGCGCGAGACCATGGAATCAAGCTTGTTCTCACTCTTCAAATGGTCCAGTCGCAGGAAAAGCAAAGTGACGGAAAAGAACAGAATAATGCCCAGGAAAACGGCAAAGAACGGACCGATGTTCGACTGCGCGAAAGCGTGGACAGAAGAAACAATTCCGCTGCGCGTCAGGAAAGTGCCGAAGATGCTCAGGAAGAACGTCAGGATGACCAGCGCGACGTTCCAGACTTTCAGCATTCCGCGCTTTTCCTGGATCATCACGGAGTGCAGGAAAGCCGTCCCTGAAAGCCACGGCAGCAGCGACGCGTTCTCCACCGGGTCCCATCCCCAATAACCACCCCAGCCCAGCACAGCGTAGGCCCAGTTGCCGCCCAGCAGGATTCCACACCCCAGCAACATCCACGGAACCATTGTCCACCGGCGGGTAATGCGAATCCAGTTGTCGCCCAATTGCTTGGTGATAAGAGCCGCCATGGCAAAGGCAAACGGCACCACCATACCGACGTATCCCAGGTAAAGCATGGGGGGATGAATCACCATGGGGTGGTACTGGAGGAGCGGGTTCAGCCCGTTGCCATCGGGAGCGGAAAAGGCTTGCGCGCCCGTGCTCGTGACCAGAGAAAGTTCCTGAAAGGGGTTGGCAACGAAGAACACCAGAAGAGAAAAGAAGGTGCCGGTGCCCATCAGCACGGAAACGACGTAGGGCATCAACTGGCGATTCTTGCGGCGGTTCTGCCACACTACCAGGGCGCTGTAAATCGAAAGCAGCCACGTCCAGAAGAGCAGCGATCCTTCCTGCCCAGCCCACAGCGCCGCAACTTTATATAAGGTGAACAAATCACGGTTGGAATGTTCGGCCACGTAGGCGTTGTGGAAGTCGTTCGTGAGGATCATGTACTCCAGTGCAACCACCGCCAGGGTGATCATCAGGAAGAATCCCAAGGTGGCACGCTCAGCGCTGCGGGTGATGCGCGGGCTGCGGAGTTTCCCCCCCACGGCTCCGGCAACAAGAGCAAAGGCCGCGAAGGCCAGGGAGGCAATCAGGCTGACACTTCCGACTTGATTCATAAATTCGGGCTCTTCTTGCAGAGAATGGAAGCCGCGGGCGGCCTGAGGTCTATGCCCGGAAGCTTATTGTGCACCGCTCAACGCGGCAACCGGGCCCTTCATGCTTGCTCCCTTGGAGCCGGGCGCAGCCTGATATTTGGAAGCGCATTTGGCCTGTATTTTCTCGGCACGGAAATCCCCATTGGCCAGATAATCGCCGTCAACAATCGCTTGGGCGCCATCTTTGAAGGTGTCGGGTAGTGTATCCGAACCCACGTAGGTTACGGGAATGGATTTTGCGTCCTGGGCGAGCCGGAAGCTGAGTTGTCCGCCGCGGCGCTGAATGGTCCCCTGGGCGACGACACCGCCCACCCGCACATGGCGGCGCGAAGCCTGCGCCTGGGTTAGCTCGTTCACCGTCACATAGTAGGTTTTGTTTTCCTGGAATCCGGAAATGCCTTGCCAGGCTACTACGGCGAGGATGATGCCGATGCCGATGCCGAATTTCCACTTTTTGCTCTGCATAAGTGTGCCGTGCACAAAAACTGGGGGCTTCTGCCTCCGCAAACGTAAATTGTTTTTCTCCAGCAGCCCCAATGAAAATTCTGCACCTGCCACGACCCATAGTCAATGAGAAAGACTTTGTGCGGCTTGACCTCGGTCAATTGGCTGGCCGCCGCGGGGTTTCATCATACCCTAACCCAGATTGCTTCCGATGGGTCTGGAAGAGCATGGTGGCGCCCTGTCATAGGCGAGTCTTTACCGGGAACAAACCGTCGGCTGCTCGATGCTTTGACCGACGAGCAACTGGCGGTGACGATCCGGCCGCATCGGCACGCGGATTCGGTGGTGGTGGATTCCGCGGGGGCGGATTCTACGGGGGTGGCTACGGTTTGGGATTTTACCCGGGGTTTCATGGTGGCTGGTACGGCCCCTGGAACGGACCGGGTTACTACACCCCAAATGCAGGCGAAGTCCAGATTTCAACGAAACATAAGGGTGACCAGATTTTTGTCGATGGCGGATTGGCGGGCCGCACCGCCGAACTGAAAAAGTTCCCGTTACGACCCGGCGCCCGCACCATCAAGTTGCGAAATGCCATCGGGCAGACGTTTTATCAGGAAAAGATCAATGTAATCGCGGGCAAGAAGCTCAAGATTCAGTCGGATTATGTCGGATGACCTTCGCTCGTCTCACCTCAGTGGCGAAACGGCGCCGAGGCGGGCATGGCGTCCCACCCACAAAAGGTTACCCTGCATACCGCTTCATCATCAACGCGGCGTTGGTGCCGCCGAAGCCGAAGGAGTTGGAGAGCGCGTA
>PLWR01000387.1 GCA_003165615.1 Acidobacteriota bacterium
CAAGAATCAAGCAATGGGTCCCACGGTTCCGTCAAAGTCGCGGGCGTCGCATAGCGCCATGGCCATGAATGCATCACCCGCGAATAAACCCCTCACCCCCCGCCTTGCGGTCCCCCCTCTCCCCCAAGGGGGCGAGGGGAGTAGATTTGTTGGTTTTGGCCCTGTGTCATGGGTGCGGGCCCGCCATGGGGGAGCGGGGCGCATACTCGCAGGGCATTCTGCGAGCTGTTTGTAACCAGTAACTGACGACTGAAAACTGAGAACTGACAACTTGCTTTATGAAACTCGTCTACTGCGCCCAATACGACCTGAACCTGGGGAATCACGTTTTTCCTTCCATCAAGTACCGCCTGATCAAAGAAAAGCTGCTGCGTGACCAGATCGTGGACGCGCAGGATATTGTCGAGCCTCCGGCGGCTTCCGAGGACGATATCGCGCTGGTTCACCACCGCGAATACATTCGCAAGCTGCAGGCCGGCAAGCTTTCCTACCTGGAAATCCTGCGCCTGGAAATTCCCTACTCCGCGGAGCTGGTGCGCGCCGTGTGGTTGAGCGCGGGCGGGTCGATTCTGGCGGGGCGGCTGGCGCTTCAGGATGCAACGGCGGTGAACATCGGCGGAGGATTTCATCACGCCTACCCGGATCACGGCGAGGGCTTCTGCGTGCTCAACGATTTTGCCATCGCCATTCGCCGCCTGCAGAAAGACAAGGCCATCATGCGCGCCATGACCGTGGATTGCGACGTTCACCAGGGCAACGGCACCGCCGCCATCTTCGCCGGGGACCCATCGGTGTTTACTCTCTCCATCCACCAGGTAAACAACTATCCCTATCCCAAGCCTCCCAGCACGCTCGATATCAACCTGCACGACGGCGTGGAAGACGCTGAGTACCTCGAGGAACTGGAAAAGGGGCTGGACCAGGCATTCAGCAATTTTCAGCCTGAGTTAATCTACTACGTGGCGGGCGCCGACCCTTATCGCGACGATCAACTCGGAGGGCTTAGGCTTTCCATTGAAGGCTTGAAAAAACGTGACCGTTTGGTTTTTGAAAAAGCTCGCGCGAAAAATATTCCCGTCGCCGTTACGCTGGCAGGAGGTTACGCCCGCCGCGTGGAAGACACCATCGAAATCCATACCAACACCATTCGGGTTGCGCAGGAATTTGCGAATTCCCCTCGGGCCTAAAGAAAAGCGGGGAGCAGTTCGAGGCGGTGCCGCAAAAGAAAGCTAAAGGGAAAAAGCGAAGAGCCCTGCGCTCAAAACCGTTGCCAAGAGAAAAAGGCCGCGCTACGTTTGCTCCTGTGTATGCATTCCTATTGTACGCGGGTGCCCATTTCCTGCATTGCACGGATTCGCGATGAGTACTTTTGGTATCCAACGTCTGTGAAGCAGAAGATGCCTGGGTAGCTTCCCGTGAGTTCGACTGTGCCCTCTGCCCTGAGTTCCGCCGCCACCTTATCTGCAAGATCAGCAGCAAAGCCTTTTTCCGCCGCGAAAGCGCGGATGTTTACCGCCTCCTTCGGACTGCCCTTTTCATACAGGTCGGCAAGAATCAGCAATATTTCATCCTTGAGCTTTCCCTCTCCCAATAACACAAATGTCCTTTTACCCCTCTTCTCTGTCCGCAAGAGCAATCGATTGGTCAGCGAGTTGAGGACATCCTGAAAGCTCTTCCCAAGGTGGCACCGTTGCTGCAGGTGCCGTTTAGGAACGCCCGAAGGTCCCGCTGTGCGGACTCTGTTGAAGAGCGCGTCCGCCACATTTCTGTCTACGATGTTTTTGTAGCTGTCGACGGTACTCGCGCTGTCTCCACAATAACTAGAGGGTATCGGCACTAGCGGCGCGGTTGCGACCAGATCGACAAGAGGGTCCAGGCTCGTAAACTTAGGAGATGTGAAGATTTCGAATATCTTTGCGGATAGGCTGGCCGCTGATTGGTCGTTAGCAGTAAGTACTTTGAGAGTAAGTAGTCGGAATAGTGCCCCCACGGTAATGACGCGCATAACGAAAGCATACCGTGACCCCTTTATTCGATCTTCGTAATCACCCGTGCCCTGTCTTCCTACAACAAGCAGGATGGACGAACTCTCTTCGCGCAGTCTCTTTGAAATGTGGACTCGATTCCGGTATTCCGCAAGCCTGTTAAGGTCAATCGTGAAATTGTCACTACTCTTGGTTTCGACAACCAAACAATGGCCAGACGGAGACTCCCAAACCCCGTCGTATGGTTCTCCTCCACCTCCACGGTACGTGCCAGGATATACGGTGAAGCCAAATCGTCGGCCAGCCTCGTTCACAATGTCTTGCAACGCAAACCCGCTGTCTTCAAACTTCCCATCGGTCGCCTCTTGCCCCCAACGTGACAAGAGTTCCAGTGGGACATGGGAAAGGGTTTCGCGCAATTGGGCTGAGGTTTCATTGCCATCTCCCAACTTCCCCGTTCCAGCAAAAGCAATGGTTTGCCACAAATGCTTGGCCAGAAGCTCTCCTGGAGTGGTTTTCCAAATATCGAGCAGAGACATCACGTATGCTCCTCTGGATACCGCAAGAGAGGACTTAAAGGTAATGTATGGCCGAGTCGCGTCAACCATGCTAATCGGGCAGGTTGGTCGAGGCGGCCACCTTTTGATCCACCGCCAGCCTGCGTACGGATTTGAGTTCGCGATCAAAGGCAAAATCCACGGTCGCTAGAGCAGCGACCGTAGCAATGCGCTTCAAGCGTCAGATTCCCAAAAACTGCCTAGCATTGAGTGGTCCCTTCTTGAGGTTACAGGCAGAGCAAGCTAGCCGCAGGTTGTTCAGATGATTCGTGCCCCCATTCGCACGGCTCACCGAGTGATCGACGTGGCGCGTGCCTCTCGAAACACGCTTGCCACAGAAGGTGCAGCGCCACCCGTCACGCCTTGATACGTATTCTTTGTCCTCATAAGGCAGTGGAGCGTCGTTGTAACGCCGCGGACGCCGCCGAGGGTTAGGCTCCTGCAGAAGTGTACCCACAGTCCACACGCCCAGACCTAATAACAGGACACCAGCGAGAGCATCGAGGAAACTCGGCCTACGATCTGCGGGTGCAGGAGCAATGCGCGGAAATCGGCGATAATAGATTGGAGCGCTAGAGATTGGGGGTTCACGAGAAATGTACATTGTCGTCTCTTTAAAGGGAGTAGGTAACACAGCAGTTCACCGCGACGGGGGCTCATCCCATGGCTCCACAATCCCGGTTTCAAGTCTGTTAAATTCGCGCTCAATGGTCCGCACGTCGCGGCTGCGATTTGCCGCTTCCGCCGCGCGTGCCAACAAGTGGTCACGTTGCCGAAGCGCCGAAGTACGGGCTTCAGCGGCGTGTCGTGAGCGGTCATCGGGCGCGACTCGTTTGGGGGATTTCATCAATCCTGCCGCCTACTTCTGAATATTCACAAGCACAGTATTCATCGATCCTGACCTAAAGCCTTCCAGGTCCAGGGTGACAAATTTGAAGCCGAGGGCTTTGAAAATTTCGACGAACTTGCGGGTCATGGCGGGGTCAAGAGCGCGGGGCAATTCGTCAAGCGAAATCTCAATGCGCACCAGCTCCTCATGATAACGCACGCGGAACTGGCGGAATCCGAGGGCGCGCACGGCCTCTTCGCCCTTTTCGACTACGGCCAGGCGCTCGGGCGTCACTTCAATTCCATAGGCGATGCGGGAGGAAAGGCAGGCGGAGGCGGGGCGGTCCCACACCGGCAAATCAACCTGGCGCGAGAGCTCGCGGATGTCCGCCTTGGTCATGCCCGCATCGAGGAGCGGGGTTAAGACCTTGTGTTCGCGCGCGGCTTGCTGGCCGGGGCGCCAGTCCCCCAGGTCATCCTTATTAATGCCGTAAGCCACGGCGGCGATGCCGCGACGGCCGGCCAACTCGTCAAGCTTCGCGAAGAGCTCATCCTTGCAGAAATAGCAGCGGTCGGCGTTGTTGGCGCGATAGCTGGGATTCGCCAGCTCGTCGGTCGCGATAAACTCGTGGCGAAAGTGGCCGTGGGCAACGCACTTCTCCGCTTCCTCACGATCGCGCGCGGAGTAGCTGGCGCTCAAGGCCGTAACCGCAATCATGCGCTCACCCAACACTTGACTAGCTGTGTAGGCTAAGTAGGCGGAATCCACGCCGCCCGAGTAGGCAACAATCACCGAGGGCAACTTGCCCAGTTGCTCTTCCAGCCTCTGTTGTTTTGTTTCCAGTTCGCCCATATCGACGGAATGCATTTCTTATAGAGCAGCCTTTATATTCGCCCTTTGGAAATCTGCACCCTTAAACAACAAAGGCTCGCCCGTGACCTTGGCCAGAGCGTAGGCGAAGCAGTCGCCAAAATTCAGCCCTGCCGGGTGGCGGCCCTTGCCGAAATCGACATACGCCTGCCGGGCGGCATGCGCCTGTTCCTCCGTCACCGGTTCGATGATGATGCCGGCATGACGAATGAACTTATCAAACTGCTGGCGTCCGCCGTTCTGTGTTTGTGCGTCAACCACGATTCCCGCCTCGACGAAATTGGCGGCCGACATTCGCAGGGAATCCGCGCGGCTAATCGCACGCGAATATTCGGCTGCATCGTCCTCGTTAAACAGGATCGAGAGTACGGCTGAGGTATCCACAATCACCGTGGCAATCCCCGCTCGTCGTAGAGTAAAGTCCCATGATCGAGCGCTGGGCCCTTCAACGTGCTCGCGCACCGGCGGCCAATCTCCAGCAGTTCGGCCGCCAGGGCTTCTGGACTGCGCCGCCTAGCTGCTTCGGCAGCGGGTATACTCTCGCCTTCAAGCCCGGCTTTCTTAAGATCCTGCCGAAATCGCACCTCAACCACAGGCCGAAGCGTCAATCCGGCATCCGGATCTGCCAGCAATTCGCGCAACTTTTCCTCAACAATTTCACCCACTACAACCCTGAATTCTTCGATGGTGAGGTCCTTGAGCGTTTGCATAAATCTTCACTCCTACTGCATTGTACATCCATTAAGGTCCAAACACAGTGCGTGATCCCCCAGCCGTCCTCCTCCGTCTGCCAGCCTCCACGGGGTAGAGGGAAGATCTCTCCGGGCTAAACCGTGCGTTTAGCCACTTCTGCACCAGCAACGTTACGCCCCAACCCCTTCCTTCGACGCCGAAAAATCCAACTGCTCAGCGCAAGTGCCAGAATAACGAGTGTCCAGTCGACAAGCGTTTGCATGTGGCACGCAGCCTTTTCAATCCTTGCTGCCTTATTGAATCAGCAACGGTTGCACGGGCGTATCGCCGTTGGTATCCGTCTTGATCAGGCAGGCTGCGGCCACCTGGTCGCCCTCTTCGAGGTTAATCAGGCGCACCCCCTGCGCGGAGCGGCCGCTCTCGCGAATGGTGCTGGAATCGAGGCGCGCGATTTTGCCTTGCTGCGAGATGACCATCACCTCCGACTCTTCCGTGACGGGCAGGACATTCACCACCTTGCCGTTGCGCTCGACGGTTTTAACGTTGATGACGCCCTTGCCGGCCCGCGTCTGCAAGCGGTACTCGGTAATCGCCGTGCGTTTGCCGTAACCCTTCTCCGTAACCGAGAGGATCAGCTCCTTATCGCCCACGATTTCCATACCCACGATGTAGTCGCCTTTGTCGAGATCCATGGCATAGACGCCGTAAGCGGTTCGACCCATGCCGCGCACGTCCGATTCCGGGAAGCGGATGGCCATGCCTTCGTGGGTGGCCAGGAAAATGTTGTCGCGGCCGGAAGTGAGTTTCACCGCAATCAGCTCATCGCCATCTTCAATCTGCATGGCAATAATCCCGGCGGAACGCGGATTTGAGAATTCGGCCAGGCGCGTCTTCTTGATGATGCCCTGGCGCGTAACCATGGTGATGTAGCCTTCCTCGGCCAGAGTCACCCCATCCACAGTGATATCCTTCGGATCCTCCGGCAACTCTTTTACCGCCAGAACCGCAGCCACTTTCTCCTCTTTGGAGAGATTGACCAGATTCAAAATGTGCTTGCCCTTGCCGGCGGCGCCCACATCGGGGATTTCATACACCTTCAGCCAGTAAAGCTTTCCGCTGTTGGTAAACACCAGGATGTAGCTGTGGGTGGAAGCGATGAAGAGGTTTTCGACGAAATCCTCCTCGCGCGTCTTCATCCCCAGCCGGCCCTTGCCGCCGCGTGCCTGCTGGCGATAGATGCTGAGCGGCGTGCGCTTGGTGTAACCGGAATGGGAGATGGTGATGACGACGTCCTGGACGGCGATCAGATCCTCCAGCCTGATCTCATCCTGCTCTTCGATGATTTCCGTGCGCCGCGCATCGCCATACACCTTCTGGATTTCCTTCAGCTCGCTCGCGATGACTTTCTTCAGCACCTTGTCGCTGGCCAGGATTTCCTGATACTCGGCGATCTTCTTTTGCAGCTCATCGAACTCCGCCTGGATCTTCTCGCGCTCGAGAGCCGTCAGGCGCTGCAACTGCATTTCCAGGATGGCCTGCGCCTGGCGATCGGAAAACTCGAAGGTGGCAATCAACCCGGCGCGCGCTTCGGCGGGGGTCTTGGAGGCGCGAATCAACTTGATGATGGCGTCGAGCTGCGAAAGCGCCTTGAGGAATCCTTCCAAAATGTGGGCGCGTTCCTGAGCTTTGCGCAGGTCGTATTCCGTCCGGCGCCGCACCACAGTGACGCGGTGGTCAATGAAAAGCTGCAGCGCGTCAATAAGTGGAAGGGTGCGCGGCTGGCCGTGGACGATGGCCAGCATGATCATGCCGAACGTGTCCTGGAGCTGGGTATGCTTGTAAAGATTGTTCAGAATCACTTCCGGCTGCTCGCCGCGCTTGAGCTCAATGACAATGCGCATGCCGTCGCGGTCGGATTCGTCGCGGATGTCGGAGATGCCTTCGATTTTCTTTTCCTGCACCAATTCCGCAATGCGCTCGATAACCCGGGATTTATTCACCTGGAAGGGAATCTCGGTGATGACGATCTGAACTTTTTCCTTGGCGGGGCGCTCAATGGCCGCTTTGGCGCGCATGGTGAACTGGCCGC
>PLWR01000296.1 GCA_003165615.1 Acidobacteriota bacterium
ACGTCACATCCGATAAAATGCTGCATGGCTTCGGCTCCTTTCCCGGCTCGCCTTGGTCGTTGAGCACTTCCAAGTCTACCGGCACTGGAGCCGATGCCGTTATCTAATCAGACGTACGCGCTTTTTGCGTTCGTCTGCGGCTTTTTGTTGTTTCGCATTAATAATCCTGTAATTGCCCATCGTGTTAAGGGCCGCGGAGGAAGGCTAAAATGCGCCTACCTCTGCTACCCCGCTCCGCCATGGGCAGGCGGTTGGCGGCTCCGATTCCTGAGCAGCTTAGTTCACTCGGTGCAATTCAAAGGTTTCGACGGTCTCTACGCCTTTTTGACGCCAGGTCCAGTGTGTGGACACGTGGTTAGCGTCCTTCCATTCAATCGTGAGGCCGGCCATGTGCCCGTCGTCGGGACTGGCGAGGTTGGTGACGTCTACAAGCTTAAACTTGATGGAGGTCGGGCTGCTGGTTGCAGCGTCGGCCTTCATCCGGGGCTGATTGTTGGCCATACAATAGTGGGTCATCATCAGTTGGTCTCCGTCCAGGTGGTACATGGTGATCATCAGAGCTGCGGATTTCCCCTGGATCGTCTCCATCACGGCCGTCCCTCCGGAGACCACTTGGTAGTTGATGTGGGCGGGTTTGGCATCTGTTGCCGGTCCCTCCCAATTGCCGGCAAGCGACTTGATTTTGTCAAACTCCGGCTGGGATTTGCTTGCGGCCAGGCAGGAACACGTAAGGGTAAGTACCGCAATGATCAGGAACATCAATTTTCGGACATTTCGCATGGGATCCTCCTTTTGACGCATTTTGGCAATCTCCGTTGTTAAATGCCACAAAAATTATTTCCGAAGGTAAATTTCCAGCAGACCAAGCGGGGTAGCGCAGACGTACGCGTTCTTTGCGTTCGTCTGCGGCTTTTTGTTGTTTCGCATTAATAATCCTGTAATTGCCCATCGTGTTAAGAGCCGCGGAGGAGGGCTGGAATGCGCCCGCCTCCGCGCTACCCGGCTGATGTTGCCACAACGGTCCCCGGCTGCCTCGCCGGGCGTNNACGGTACCTGACACCGTTTCCCCCCGCATTTACGACGGGGGTAATCGTCGCATCGGCAACGCCTAGCAACTCCTGGCCGAGGAAATTAGCGGAAGCACTGACCTGCCAGGAAAGCGACCACGTATTTTGCGCCGATTTGCACAGCGCAAAAGCAACACGGGCCTGCTATTGCCTACATTGACTCTCAATGACTTTCTTGATGGTATCTAAACCTCTGCGGGAGATTTGCCCTTCTGTCCCATCTGAAAAACGCACTTCTCCTTCGTTCTCCACGATTGCTAACACCCGGTCACCCTCAGTTGATGCTTCGAGCAGTTTCACGCGAACCGCACTATCCGAGAATTTCTGAGACCCAGGTTTGGCGGCATCATGCAGCACTTTTTTGATCTTGCTTACATCTCCGCTGCTTCGAATTTCGCAACGCCTCCCTCGTTCTTGAATATTCGCAGATGTAATTGGAGTAAGTGTTTCTGCTCCGATTGGGAAATAGTAGACTGTCATCTTCCGCACTCCTTCATCCTCCCGTACGCGACCACACCCTCCGATGAGGATTGCCAACGTCGCCAATTGGAGCACAGATAAATGCAATCTCATTGAACCCTCCAGCACTACGACTAATAAGCCGTTCGATCGTTGAAATCACCGAGTTGACGCATAACCGGATTCTCGTTCCAATTCACGTTGTTCATCCGTCCCGGCCCGTTATCCAGGTTGCCCATCGCTGCATGCCCTAACTCATGGGCAAAGATACGTTCCAAAGTAAAGGGGGAAACGGTGTCAGGTACCCTTTTCGCGGGTGGCGCATACATTGATGTTTATGTATGCGACCGGTTCGTCACCATGCGCCATGGGGACGCATACATACAGGGCGATGTATGCGCCACCCGCGAAAAGACGGAAACGGCTAATCCCTGGATTGCCTGCGCTTCAAGTACGCCGCGTACCAGCGGGGGTAGCGCAGACGTATGCGCTTTTTGCGTTCGTCTGCGGCTTTTTGATATATCGCATTAAGAATAATGTGATTGCCTATCGTGTTAATAGCCGCGCGGGAGGGCTGAAATGCGCCTGCCTCCGCGCTACCCCGCTCGCTTCGTTCACCGGTTGGCCAGGCTCATGGACACGGTGGCGACAGCCAGCAGGAAGAGGCCCGCAAGCAGCGCGCGGACGGGGCGCCGGCCCGCTGCCGACCACTCTCCGGTTAGCAGGCCCGAAACGTTGGCGCAAATAATCATCAGGATCTGGTAGAGTCCCCAGCCCGCGGAGGTTCCCAAGGCGCCCAGTTGGCGGCTGGCGATTCCGTAAAGCAACAGCGCTCCTGCCCACAGAAAGCCCGCCACCACGCTCCATCCGGCGTCAGACCAGCCCGCGCGAAAGAGCCCCCACGTGCGATTGCGCGTCAGCAGGTAGGCAGCGTAGCCGATGTTGGGAAGAAGTCCACCCAGCAGCACCGCCGGCCAAACCACGAAGCTGGTGTTGCCGGGCGCGACCCCAAGCTGCGATGCTTGCCGAACGATTCCATTGCCGAAGGCGAACCCGAAGTTGATCATGGGAGCCAGAAAGCCGCAGAACACCGCCAGAAGCATCGATGCCCGGAAGGCCGAGCCCCGATGCTGGCCAGGCGCCGCTTCGGTCCTCTCGCGCAGGCGTCCGGCGTAGCCGCACACCGCGGTTCCCGCCAGCATTACCGCCATCCCCGTGAGCAACAGCGCTCCCTTGCCCGACGACAGCACTTCCGGCCTTTGCACGAGCAGCGGCACCAGTGTACCGAAAGTGCTGCCCAGGCTGATGACGATGGCAAAACCCAGCGCCATGCCCAGATTCGCCACGGTGATTCCGAACAGCACCTGCGCGATTCCCCATCCGAACCCGAACAGGAGCGACGGAAGCAGGTCCCGCCCGGAGCAGGCCGCGTAGATCGCGAGCAGATTCGGGGCCGTGGCGAACGCCACCGCCAGGGGAATGGCCACCAGTGCGACCAGGGTGAAAACCAGCCACGTGTTTTCCCATTTCCACGTGCGCAGGCGCTTGAAGGGGAGCATGAAGTTCCCCACCATCGCCCCGGCGGCGACGACCAGCAGGAATCCTAACGGAAGGTTTGTTTGCATCGGCTCAGACTTTCTCTCGAGGTGAGGATGTGTGGCAGGAGCGAGACCAACGTCGGGCCAACGACTTCGCCAACAGTCCGCTCAGGCGACCGCAAAGTGTACCACCGCAGGGGTTGGATTCCTTGGAATTTTAACTTCCACCCCACCCTGCCGCGGGAAGGCTGGCGCAAACGCGAGCGAAGTCGGATTCACCACAGAGGCACAGAGGTCACGGAGCGGAAACAGCAAGTCAAAAGGCAAAGTGCAAAAGTCAAAAGGCAAAAGTGTAGCTGGTATGAGATTACTCCCCTCGCCCGCTTGCAGGAGTCCGATGGTCCGATCCGAATTGGACCTGAAATCGGACCCGCTTCCGCCCTCGGGAGCCCGGAGGGCTCCCCTACCCAACAGCGCCGGGCATAAGCCCGGCGTGTGCCGACCTCAAGGTCGGCGCTACAATTGCCCTGCGGCTTCGCCGCACAGGGCGGCGGGGCCGCAACTCTTGTTGGGGGGCGCGCCGTGACGTGCCCCTACATTCGGCGGGGCGAATCGCGGAAGGCATAGTGGTGTTAGAATCGGGTGCAAGGAGGGCAGCGGCATGAATGGACTGATTTCCGGGCTGGTGGCGGTTTCGTTTTTGGCGGGAATCGTGGCGCAGGCGGCGGATGAAAATTCCGTGGCGGCGCGCCGGGCTCGTCTGAAGGCGGCGCTTCACGATGACTGGGAATACACCCTGCGCACCAGTCCCGAACTCGCCACGTCGGTGGGCGACAATCGCTATAACGACCGCCTCAGCGACTATTCGCCGGAATCGATCGAGGAGCAAGTGCAGCACGCGCGGCAGGCGCTGAAGATTTTCGAATCGATCGACACGTCGGGCTTCCCGGAGCAGGAGCGCTTGAGCCGCGACCTGATGATCCGGTATCAAAGCGAGCAAATCGAAGGAGCGCGGTTCAAAGACTGGGAAATGCCCGTCGACCAGATGAATGGATTGCACATCGGGCTGGCCAGCTTGCCCTCCGGCGCCCCGTTCCACTCGGTGAAGGACTATCAGGATTACATCGCCCGCTTGCACCAGATCCCCCGCGTGCTTCAGCAGGCCACTGCGAACATGCGCTCCGGCCTCAGCGACCACCTGGTTCCTCCCCGCTACCTTCTGGAAAAGACGGTGCTCCAGGCGCAGGACATTGCCGGCAAGAAGGTGGAAGACAGCCCGTTCAGCCAGCCCGTGCGCAAATTTCCCGACGGCATCTCCGCCGCCGAGCAGAAGACTCTGCGCGACGCGGTTTACGCCGCCGTCACCGAGGAAGTATCACCGGCCTACGCGCGCCTGGCGGAATTTCTGCGGACTGAATACGCGCCGAAGGGCCGCACCGAATACGGCGTCTGGTCGCTGCCCGACGGCGACGCCCGCTATCGCTACGATGTCAAAGAAATGACCACGACGGACATGAGCCCGGAGGAAATCCACCAGATGGGGCTGAAGCAGGTGGCGGAAATTGAAGCCGAAATGCTGAAGCTCGCCCGCCAGCAGGGTTACAACGATTTGCCCAGCTTCAATGAGCACATTCGCAAGGACCCGCACCTTTATGCGACATCGGGCGAGCAGCTTCTGGGCTTGTACCAACACTACGCCGATCAGATGTACGCCAAGCTTCCGGAACTCGTCGGCCGCTTGCCCAAGACGAAACTGGAAGTGAGACCCATGGAGGCGTTCCGCGCGCCGAACTCGGTCGCCGCGGACTATTCCATCGGCGCGGGTGACGGCTCACGCCCCGGCCGCATCAATGTCAATGAGTACGACCCCACGCATCGACTGCTGCTCAACGTGGAAGCCATCGCCTACCATGAGGGCATCCC
>PLWR01000253.1 GCA_003165615.1 Acidobacteriota bacterium
GAATTTTACGAACGATGTACTAGTTATTGCGGAGCGGGTGAACGTACGGCAACGGATGCCCATCACGGAACGGCAGATCGTGCAGGCAGCCAGAGACTGGGCCGCGAAGACATGCTCGCCGGGTTGCTCACACGAGGCGCGTGAGACCGTAACGAAAAGGTTCATCTTTGTGGCTAAGAAGTGGTTTCGTTTCTTGGGCAAGTGGGTTGAGCCGGTCCGCAATCCTCAGTTCAAGCCAGAACTCGACAGTTTTCTTAAAGAGCTCCGGGAGGAAAGAGGATATACAGACCACACCATTTCCACTCGCGAGTCGGAGCTAAACCTTTTCTTCGAGTGGCTTGGAAAACTCGGTATCTCGCTGAAGGAAGTGTCTCCCCAGATCCTTGCGGCGTATTTTATCCAGAACAAGTCACGTGGCTGGAAGAAAACGACAGTCAAAGCGTATGGTAACTCTCTGCGCGCCTTTTTTCGCTACGCAACCCGGCGCGGTTGGTGCGCGCCAGGATTGGCGGAGACCATACAGAGTCCCCGCATCTACTCGAACGCCGGACTCCCGGAAGGCCCAAGCTGGGAACAGGTCCAGCGTTTGATTGCCAATCTCAACACAGAGCGTCCGAGCCATATTCGCGATCGTGCAATCATTCTGCTTCTGGCGGTCTACGGTCTGCGAATAAGCGAGGCTTGCGGGCTAACTCTGGATGACGTGGACTGGGCCAATGAAAAGCTCCGCGTCCGACGGCTGAAGAACAAGCGGATTCAGGAATTTCCACTGACCGCCGAGGTGGGCAACGCGATCCTGAAATACCTCCAGAACGTACGGCCCAGAAGTTCTTCGCGCCTTCTTTTTCTTACGCTGCGCAAACCGCATAGGCCCATGAGGGGGAGAAGCGCATCTTCTACCGTCGCCTGGTACGTCGGGGCGCTTGGTCCCTTAGCACACTATGGCCCACACAGTTTGCGCCACGCCTGTGCCAGCCATCTCCTGAATGAGGGGTTTTCGATTAAAGAAATCGGCGATCATCTTGGTCACCGCTCGCCAAGGTCGACGCAGATCTATGCCAAGGTCGAGCGTAAGAAACTGGCGCAGGTTGCTACCGCAAAACTATCGAGCCTGACGGAATACCTACGGACACAAGTGCAGCCGATTACCGCAGACTGGGCAAAAGAACGCGTGCGTTCACTTCATGAGGTCTCCAATTTCGGATTAGGAGGCCTTCAATGAAACTCGCTCCCGCCATCGAAGAGTTCATCCAATACAAACGGGCTCTGGGTAATTTGTACATCGGGCCAGCTAACATCCTGAAGGCTTTTCTCCGAAAGACAGGCGACCTCGACATGGACGCTCTCACGAGTGGACATTGCGAGGCATTCCTGCCGGTCAAAGGTGGTAGAGTTACGAACTTTTGGTTCCAGCAGTACGCGGCACTTGACCGGTTTTTCCGTTATGCAACCGACCAAGGTTATATGTGGCATCGAGTTCTTCCAACTTCGATGCCTGACCGACCGCCGCGCTTCATCCCCTACATCTATTCGCCCGAAGATATCCATCGATTGTTGGGCGTGCCTGACTCGCATTACTCGCGAACATGTCCGTTGTCGCCGGACACCATGCGTACTTTCAGGCGCGGGATTGTAATAGGACCAGGGGGGATAGATTCGAATGATGTTGAACTGATATTTCTGCGCAATGTCCTTCAGCATTTCCCGGCGCACCGACGCGGGAGGATTGGGCGGCCAGTAGAATGCCGTCCCATAAACAAAGGGCTGGGAGGTTGGAGGCAAGGGGTTGGATTGAGCATCGCCCGCGGGGCTTATCGGTCCGCCAAAGATCCGGAGCCCTCCCCAGGAAAGACTGACGGCGCCGCCTGCCATGCGCAAAAAGTTCCGCCGCGAATAGTCGCTATTCATTATTCCTCACTGGACTGAAGAATTTCATGTCTGGTTACGGCATCGAACGGAGACTCTACCCGTCGTCCAGTGAGGGGTCGCCAACCCGCGAACACTGGGTCATGGAAGGGACCGGAGTTTGGGCTCGTCGTCGCCGAAAATTCCGGCAAAACATGGTGCAAACGCGTCAACTAGGGTAAATTGTCCGCCGAAAACCGCAATTTTCATGTCAACTCTGCACTTATGTCCGCCTTTTCGTCGGGCGTAATGTCCATGCTTCCTTTGTTTTCATAGACATTTCCGGATCGACCTTCATTTTTTATACTTTTTGGGGGTGGTGGTCCCTCATTTGTGACTTTTTGTTGGTTTAAGGTGTGGCGGAATCGCTACGAGGGGTGGAGGCCAGAAGCTTCCCACTGCACGAGCACCGTCCTTCCGCGCCGGGCGCGGACTTGCTCATTCAGCATACACACATGTCTAGCCTTTGTCAAGAACAAAATGAGGCTACACCGTGTAGCATCAGAGTTGTTCCGCCTTTTGGAACTACTCTGCGGCTTTCATCTTTTCACAACATCCTCAACACGCTATTACCGATTTAAGAACTCTCCATCCGTCCCTTCGGGAGATCGCAGACCTCAAAATTCAGAGGTCTGCGCCAGCCTGCCGCTACCGTCGCCTTGTCCAAGGCAAAGTCGTTGTAACTCGACCACCGCCAGAAGAACCCACGGTCAGAAAATCACTGACCGTGGTACCCCCTCTGCGATTCACGTCCGAAATCTTGCAAACACTCCTACGAAAACACCGCGGACAGCAGCGCCATGCGCACGTACAAACCGTTCTGGGCCTGGCGGAAGTAGGCGGCGCGGGGGTCGCTATCGACCTCCATGCTGATTTCATCGAGGCGCGGCAACGGGTGCATGATGATAGCTTTCTGCTTCATCAATTCCAGCGTATGGTAGTCGATCACATAGACGCCGCGGCATTTTTCGTAGTCGTCAATGCGATCGCCGAAGCGTTCCTTCTGGATGCGCGTCTGGTAGACCACATCGACTTCCGGCAGAACCTTGTCCAGGTCGGTCTCTTCCACGTACCAGATATTGCGTTCGCGCAGGTGTTCGAGGATGTCCTCCTTCATCTTCAGCAGGGTGGGCGCGACAAAGTAGATTTTGATGTCCTGGTATTTGCTGAGCAGGTAGGTGAGGGAGCGCACGGTGCGGCCTTGCGCCAGGTCTCCCACCATGGCAATCTTCAGGCCGTCGATGGCCCCGATCTCTTTGCGGATGGTGTAAAGGTCAAGCAGCGCCTGGGTGGGATGTTGGCCCGCGCCGTCACCGGCATTGATGATGGGGGCCCTGGAGACGGCGGCGGCGCGCTTGGCGGCCCCCACCTCGTAATGGCGAATCACGATTACGTCCGCATATCCGTTGAGAATCTGGACGGTGTCTTCCAGGGTTTCACCCTTGGCCACGGAAGAAAACTCGGCGGCATTTTCCGTGGAAATCACCCGCCCTCCCAGCCGGTGCATGGCAGTTTCAAAGGAGAAGCGCGTGCGGGTGGAGGGTTCGTAGAAAAGCGTGGCCATGATGCGTTTCTGAAATTCCGATGTCCCCCCGTGGGCCACGATGGTTTCCATTTCCAGGGCCGTATCGAAAAGATGAAGAAGGATGGACGAATTAAATTGTTGCGCCTCGATGACATGATGCAATTCCATGGCAGGTTTTGACTCCTCCTCGCGCCGGGATGGCCCAAGCGCCGCGGGTTGGATGCGCTCCCCTTCATGCCAGGGGTTTGGCGGAAGCAGGCATCCTTCCATCGGCAGCGCCTTGGGGAAAAAATGCAGCAAGGCAGAATATCACAGGCCGTCCATCTCTGCCTGGTTCTGGGAGACAGGGTAGCGCTTTAATTTTGTGGTGTGAAGATGCGAAGCGGTAGGAGAGCTTGGGAGCTGTCCAATCAATTGCTGGAAACTGCCCTAGTTCTCAAGGAATTCGAGCCCGGCGAGGGACCCGTGGACGGATGATCGCTCCACCCATACTACGCGAGACGGGATGGACTGCACGGAGTCCCCGATTTCGAGCAGCTCCCCAGGGTACAGCACGAGGGTAGTTCGAACCCGTACACCGTTGCGCGAGAGGTCAACCGTGTACGCGTCGTACTCTATCTTGGGATTGTCCGACGGCCGCAAAAGACTCATGGGAATTGTTGCTGACAATCGCTGAATATGGCGACTGTCCGCGGAGGGATGAACTTGCATTAGAAACTCCTCGACCCGAACCTGGTGCGCGCAACATGGCCTTACTGTACGGCCGAAGTTAATCAAAGTCAAGTCATCCAATGGTAGTGTCTCAGTTTGATTTTGTAGCGGCGAGTTTACCTCGCCATATGGTGGCGTAAAGCCGCCTCTACATCAAATTGAGACACTAACCCTTGAGCCCCCGGTTGCTGAATCAGGTCATTCCTGAGATAATTTTCCGTGGCAAAAAACCTCTCCGCGAAGGGTACCCCATGAATATATCCCAAGGCGAATCGATCCCGGCCGCACCCGTGCAGCGGATTTTTGCGGCGGCGATGTTTGCCGCCGAAAAGCATGCCGCCCAGAAACGGAAGGGGGCTGCGGCGGAACCTTACGTCAACCACCTGATCGAGGTGGCGCAGTTAGTCGCCGACAGCAGCGAGGTGCTGGATACCAACCTGGTCATGGCGGGCTTGCTTCACGACACGATCGAGGACACCGGGACAACGGCGGAGGAACTCGAACAAGCGTTTGGCAGCGATATCACCGCCCTCGTAGTCGAGATGACGGACGATAAATCGCTGCCCAAAGAAGTCCGAAAGGAACTGCAAGTGGAGCACGCTCCGCATAAGTCCGTCCGCGCCCAGGTGATCAAACTGGCCGACAAGATCTCAAACCTGCGATCCCTCCTGGCAAGCCCGCCGGCAACCTGGAGCACGGAGCGCAAGCGCGCATACTTCACATGGGCCCAGCGGGTGGTGAATGCCCTCAGCGCACCCAACCCTATTTTGAAAGCGGAATTCGACCGAACCTTCGCGAAATTTAATGGCTGAGCAGCGCCGGTTCTGAACTCGCCGGCCGCCACTGCCGTGCCGTAGGCAACCTGACCTCAAATTCCAAGTCCTCACTCCCGAATCCCCAACCCCGAATCCCGACCCTCCTCAGTCCCGAATCCCCAGCCCCGCGGCAAGGGCTCGTCGGGTTCAAAATCCGTCCCAAATTCTTCCTCTCACTATTGGAACCCGCCTGTGTTAAAGTAGTCTGGCACACACATCCAGTTTGGAGTCCGCCGTGAACCATGGTCCGGCAAGGACGTGCTCGGGGGTACAGAAATGAGCCAGGCTCCAGAAGCCAGCCAGGCGCCCGTGACTACGGCGAAGGCATCTCTGCGCGAGGTTGAGCGTCGGCGAAGTGAGCGGTTGCTGATTACAGTCCCCATTCGGGTCGAGGGTGTGGACCGGAACGGTGAGAAGTTCACCGAAGAGACCCGGACGATCGTTGTCAACCGGCAAGGGGCGCGAATCTACCTGAGGCGGTTGGTGTCCGCGGGCGCCATGCTGCTTATTACCACCAATGTGGCGCACCGCAGCGGTAAGTTTCGCGTGGTGGGTCCAACCAAGCCTCCATCCGGCGACGGCGGCGAATGGGGTATAGAGTCCCAGGAAGCCATCTGCAACATCTGGGGCATCGGATTTCCTCCGGCTTCATCGTCGGAAGGAGAGTGCACGGCCTTGCTCGAATGCCGGCGCTGCCACTCGGTAAAGCTGAGCCACCTTTCCATGGTCGAGCATGAAGTGTTGGGGAACTCGGGGTTGCTGGTTAAAGAATGCGAAGCTTGCGCGCGTTCGACCTCCTGGACCTATAAGGAACCCTCTGTACCTCTCGCCACGGAAGACGAGGGGACGGTGCTCCCCAGCCCGGAGACCCTCGCGGAACAGGCGGCAGGAAGAAATCACCGCCTCCACAATCGAGTTGCCCTGCAATTACCCCTCCGCGTGCGCGGCTTCTATGGCGCGGAAGAATTCACCCGTACGGAAAACGTCTCGCGCGGCGGCGTGTGCTTCATTACGGACCGCAACTACGAGGTGGGAGAAGTCATCCTCGTTACCTGCCCCTTTGAAAAGAGCGGCCATAACATCGAGGTCAGAGGCCACGTGGTGCGGCGCCGCGATATGCAAGGCACCGGACGCAAGATTTATGGCGTCAGCTACGAGCGGTAAGGATCAAGGGTAAAGGTTGAAGGGTAAAGGGTAAGCTACGAACAGCTTTGTCCTTCACTGTTGTCCTTTTGTTCTTTAATCAAACACTCAACCAACTTTCCCTCCACCTGCATCCTTTAACCTTCAGCCTTCAACCTTGACCCTTTTCCTGTTTCCCGCGCCCCGCACTTATTCCCTGATACCTATAACCTGTCACCTAATGCTGCGTTTAAGCTTGGCCGCAGATAACCGATATGCAAAGTGGCGGCCCACTTGCTCAAACTGGCAGAGGAGCCGGCTTGGAGGTACACGGTGGATTTCGCCATGACGCAGGGGGGATTGCTGGTTCATTCGTGTGATGATTGGCCATGCGCCGTCTGCCGCCCCAGCCAAATCGCCGAGAGCCGCGCTTATTGCCTCTGCCTGAACTGCGCCTATGGCATTGTGGCGGCGGCCAGTGCGGGCGAGCAGGGTGCGCGCGCCTTGCTGGACGATATTTCCGATGCCTTAAGCCAATGGGAGGCCCAAAAGCCCGAGCCGCGCATGCCGGCCAACTGAAGCGTTTCTCCGCACCTCTTCGCCGCCGGCAATCACTTGCCACTTCCCTTCATAGACTTTCTGTGGGACTATCTAGCTTCGTAGATTCGCCCTCCGATCTGTCCACCAGAATTGATTGGGTACGGCCCGCAGAGGGGGCGAGGGAGAATTGGCGCTTGGCGTCCGTCAAGAATTTGACATTCAAAGAAGTCCTGGAATTGGTGCGGCCCGACCTCCTGCAAGTGGAGGAGGAATTCGGCCTCCAGACCGCTGCGGACGTGCGTCCCATTTCCGAAATCGGCCAGTACTTGCAGGAAGGCGGAGGCAAGCGGCTGCGTCCGGCGCTGGTGTTGCTGGCGGCCAGGTTGTGCGGTTACGAAGGAATGGCCGCGATCCGCATGGGTGCGGTGGTGGAGATGATTCACACCGCCACGCTCGTGCACGACGATGTGATCGACCAGGCCGACACCCGCCGCGGTCGGCCCTCCTCGAACTCCCGCTGGGGAAATCCCATGAGTGTTCTGGCGGGTGACTGGCTTTACATGCAGGCCTTCAACATCGCCCTGAACGAACGAAATTTCCGGATTCTGGATGTGCTGATTCGGCTCACCCAGGTCATGGTGGAAGGCGAGTTGCTTCAGTTGACTTGCCTCCGGCGGCCTACCGTAACCGAAGAAGAATACCTGGAGCTGGCTTATCGCAAGACCGCCTGCCTGTTTTCCGCCTGCCTGCGGTTGGGCGCCCTGCTGGGCGGAAAGAACGAAGAAGAGGAAGGGCGTTTGGGCCTTTACGGCATAAACCTGGGCCAGGCATTTCAACTGATCGACGACGTGCTGGATTTTAGCTCTTCCGAGGAAGTTTTGGGCAAGCCCATCGGCAACGATGTGCGCGAGGGTAAGATGACGTTGCCCTTGATTTACCTGCTGCAACGGTGCACTCCGGAAGAAGCCCGCAAGGTCTCACGCGTCCTGGAGGAGGGGGGATTCGAATCCGCGCAGTTTGCGGAGATCCTTGACCTCATCGACCATTATGGGGCGCTGCAATCGGCGCGGGAAAAAGCCCAGGATTTTTCCGAAAGAGCCCGCGGCTTTCTGGAAGGCTTTCCCAACTCGCCTTACAAGGAGGCGTTGCACTCTCTCCCCGATTTCATTTTGGAACGGGAATCCTAAGATCGGGTTCACCTCCCCGCATGAAACATCGCCCCGAAACCGAGATTAAGCTGGAAGTCCGGGACGCCAAGGATATCCGCTGGCGCCTGACCGAGCAGGGCTTTCGACCCATCCTGGCCCGCCATTTTGAAAGCAATATCCTGTTTGATTTTCCCGACCTGCGGCTGCGCAAGGCGCGCTGCCTCATTCGCCTGCGCTTTATGGGTGACCAGGCCTTGCTGACCTATAAGGGCGCTCCGCTGCAATCCCGCGACTACAAGATTCGCCCGGAGTTTGAAACCAAGGTGGATGACGGCCACCGCGTCCACGAGATCCTGCTCCACCTGGGCTTGAAGGAGATGTTCTCCTACGAAAAGTATCGCACCATCTACGCGCCACGGGGCAAACGCGATGTGACGGACGGTCCCCACCTGGTCTTCGACGAAACCCCGGTGGGCACTTACATCGAGCTCGAAGGCCCGCAGCGCTGGATTGACGAGGTGGCGCGCCAACTCGGTTACTCGCGCCGGGAGTACATCACGGAGAGCTACGCGGCACTTTATCGGAAAAAGTGTCAGTCTGAGCATAAGACCCCGGGAAATATGATTTTCCCTTCACACGAATCGTGATTGGGTTCTGCCCCGCGCATGGGCTATAATGCGCTTGCACGTTCCGCTGGCAACCGTGCCGGGCGGAGAGGAGAATAATCATGGAAGGCTTGCTTCAACCGGTTCATCTATTTTTCATCTTGCTGATCGTCTTGATTCTGTTTGGCCCCGGCAAATTGCCGGA
>PLWR01000246.1 GCA_003165615.1 Acidobacteriota bacterium
TTATTTACGGATAAGCTCTAAGTGCCGGGATTGGGGATTAGGGGCCTGGGGTTAGGGGCATCCAACTCTCTACAATTCTAGACTATGAATCACGCTCTCCGAACCCCGTATTCCGAAGCCCGAATCCCTAACCCTAATCCCTAACTCCTGATTTCAAGGCATTTCCCGCAACTTCGGAATGTACCCGTGCTCCCCACTCAACAGGCTGATGCCCACGAACGTTACGAGAATGGCTGCGAAGCCGAAGATCGCGATGTAGGCAGCGCGCCGCCCACGCCACCCGCCGCTGACACGAGCGGAAAACAGGACTAAATAGATCAACCACGTGACCATGGCAGCCAGAATTTTCGGATCGAATTCCCAAGGGCCCTTCCACGTGCGGCTCGCCCAGATGAACCCGGTAAGTATCCCGATGCTTAAGAAGGGGAGCCCCAATACTAGTGAGCGATAGTAGATTTCATCGCAGACCTTCAGCGAGGGCAAGCGATAGTAAAATCCCCGCGGTTGTTTCGATTTCAGCTCGTGCTCCTGAATGAGATACATGACGGCGGCAACGAAGGTCAGGAACAGGGCCGTGTAACCGAGGAAAATGGAACTGATGTGGACCAGCAACCAGCCGCCCCGAAAGGCCGAGGAATCAAAGGACCCTGGCGGACGTAGCGCGGAGATCAGCGTGAGCAGGAAGACGAGCGGCAGCATGAACAGGCCCAGGGAAACAATGCGGTAGCGCAGATACACGAAGAAAAAGGCGAGGGTCACCAGGAAGGCATAAAACGACAGGGCGCTGCGGACATCCGTAACCGGCAGGCGATGAAGGCGCGCGGCTTCAATCGCCAATGCCCCCGCATGTGCTACCAGGCCGATTCCCAGCGCCCCCAGGGAAGCGGGCGAAAGCGACGGCCGCCGCCGCACTACGGAGGGGACAATGAGCAAGATTCCCAGGGCATAAAACGCGAGCGCCATCCACAGGCAGGCATCGTGCATAAGGGCTCCCAAGCAATCGCGGCAAACCTGAGAATTATAACATCCCTGCTGTGCGGGTCCGCTGGACAAGTCTGTTTATTAAAAGCCGCAGGGAAAGTGAATCGGAAATCGTCGGGGGAAAAGCTGCGCCTGCATCAGCCGATTCCCCTCATCTTTGGTAGAACGTAGGGACCTGTGAATTCAAATTGTTCAGCAATGCCGCAGTGTCAAACGATTGGGATGTTCGCACGCGAATGGAAAACAGGCTGCGGGGGTCCTGTGGGTACGACGCCGTGTATTCGCTCTCCCCAAATAGTGTCGAAAAGAGAGTACGGAAATCCGAATCGGTTGCCGCGCGGGTCTCCGGCGTATTGGGGGCCAGAAGGCGATCGTTTAGGAATAATTCAATCTCACGGCCATGGAACTGAATCTTGCCGGCCAGGCTTGGCTCTGTCTCCAGACGCCGGCAGGCAGCCAAAGCCGCTTGTGTTGCCTGAACCAGACGATCCTGGTTGGTTCCCTTCAAGGGCGCTTTGCGATTGTAGCGGACACCCAGCCGGTCGCCGGTGTTATCAAGGCTATAGTTGCCCTCGTGGCCTATCAAAACCACTCCCGGACCGGAATGGACGTGCCGATAGTCCGCGACATCCAGCAGGAGTTCGCCGGCGGCCTTATTTTGAATCCAGTGGTGAAAGACTGGAATCAAGTCCGCGAGGTCAAATTCCTCCGTATTCTTCACGAAGAGCTTTACGTTAACGTGCTGAAATTCCATGGGCTCGAATTCTCTCCTCTTGCAGGCTGATGAAAAAGTCGTCGCGACGCCCTCTGTAGCGCCGGCATCTTGCCGGCTCTTAGTGAATTCAATGGAGTTGCCGGCTGGAAGCCGGCGTTACGACAGCGCTCCAAAGACTTTTTCATCAGCCGGATAGGCTACTGTTACGGCCCCCAACCGGTTATAGCAGGCGTGGGAAGCGTCAATAAACAACTGGGCTTCATCAATCAGGAAGCGAGCTGAGTCTGGGTTGGCCGGCTTACTAGACGATTCGTGGGCCGCGAACAAGTACTGAGCGAATTTTCCACCCGCAAATGAATCGAAAAACTTCTGGGTGTCATAAAAGCGGATGGTGAATTCCCGGACGATCCGGTCTGGATCGTCGGGCACGTCCCGGAGTTCCAGCTTCACCAGCGCCTTGGCCGCGTGGATCATCGCCAGATACGCGGTTCGAGCCGATTGCTGGAAGTTGCCTTTCTCCAGATCCACCTGTGCCTCGAAGACCTCGCGCTCGGCCGCGGCGAGATCGAACTCAATCGCCGAAACAACTTCTCCAGCGCATTCACCCACACCCAGGTCGCCCAAACTGTATTCGCGCGGGTCACCCCAGTCGCGGAAGAACGACCGGTCAGCATGATCGGCAGGCAGCCGGGTGAGATCTTCCAGCAGGCCTTTGATTTCCACCTTCCCGATGCGTTTGACGAAATCCTTAAAACTCTCCCCACTCGTGCGATGGGCCACATAGCGATCCGTCAAGCGCGTCACAACTTGGGGAATATTCCTGGATGGGACCGCCACCACGGGCAGGCCGTACGACCCGGCGTTGCTCTCCCACTCTCCCCCCAGAACTACCTGGAAGTGAGGAACCGCGTAGCCGGCCATCTTGCGGCTGACGCCGTACAAACCGAGGTCGGCCACGTGATGCTGGCCGCAACTATTGAAGCAGCCGCTGATCTTGATGTGCAGGTTCTGCACCGCCGCGTCCATGGCAAAACTTTTTTCCGCGAGCCGGTTGCGCAGTTCCGCTGCCAGGCCTCGCGAGGAGGAGATGCCAAGTTTGCAGGTGTCCGTTCCGGGGCAGGTGACGATATCCACGATGGTTCCAGCCCCCGGCTCTCCCAAACCCACGGCATTCAAAGCTTCGTAGATGTCCACCAGGTCACGGTTGCTGACCCAACGGATAACGAAGTTCTGTTCGACGGTCGTGCGGATCGTCTCACGCGTAAATCGTCGCACAATCTCGGCGAGGTTGCGGAGTTGGCTCGCGGTGATGTCCCCCAGGGGAAGCGTGACCGTGATCGTGGAATACCCTTCCTGGCGCTGGGGCCGCACGTTCGTGGTTCGCCAATGCTCGAAAGCCCTGGAAGTCGCTAACGGAGTCTCCCCCGGTGTGTGCAGCGGTTTCTCTTCGAATGCCTTTGCGGTCTCCAAATACTCCGCCCATCTCGGGTCAGGAGGAAGAGTGCGGCGCTCTTCCCAAACCAATCCCTTGAATTTTTCTATTCCCAGATCGTGAATCAGAAATTTGATGCGAGCCCGATTGCGATTCTTTTTTTCTCCCAATCGCGTGAATACGCGGGCGATCGATTGGGCGATCGGCCCCAGTTCTTCCGGAGGCAGGAAGGGGTGGAACAATTTCGCCTGATAAGGTACGGTACCCAGTCCTCCACCCACGTATACGGCGAAACCGCGCACTTCCTTTCCGTCTTCGGTGCGCGTGACACCCACCAATCCCAAGTCGTGCATGTTGGCAAGTCCGCAGGCATGTTGCACGCAGCCGCTGAAGGAGGGTTTGAATTTCCGGCCGAAGCTCTGGCAGTCCGGGTGGCCGAGAAGGAAGCGTGAAAGCGCCCGGGCGTAAGGGGTGACATCGAAAACTTCATCCTGGCAAACGCCGGCGAAGGGGCAGGCGGTAACATTTCTCACCGCGTTCCCGCAAGCTTCGCGGGTGGTGATTTTCGCGGCGGCCAGGCGGCGCATGATGGTCGGCGTATCATCAATGTGTACGTAATGAAGCTGAACGTCCTGACGAGTTGTGACGTGAGCGATTCCGTCAGAGTACTCTTCCGCAAGTTCCGCTAGGGTTTCGAGTTGCGCGGCGTTCAGGCCTCCGGCGGGAATCTTGATACGCTGCATGCCGGGAGCATCCCAGAGGGTGTGAGGCCCTTTGGTCAAACGCCCGGAGGGATAGGCGAACTCCTGCACCCTTTTGCCGTCGTGCCGCTGACCATTGTCGTAGCGTTGGCCGTACACACCCCGGCGCAATCGCGTTTCCGCGATCAGGCGCTCGTCGAGCTTCCCTTGCTTTCTCAGACCCAACTCCGTTTCGAAGACGTCAACTTCGTGGGCCAGGTCTGCCGGCAACTTGCCGGAGAGGTTTTCCTTCCAAAGCGGGTTCGAGGCTTTCATTCTGAGTGCACTCCAAAAATAAAAAACCCCACTGCCGGGTTTGTCTCCGACGGTGGGTTGGAATCAGGTCGTTTTGATTAACGCGCTGTTAAGCCATCCCCCCACACACCGGCACTGGCACCATACAACAACAATTGGCCACGCCGAGTTGGAGGATGCGTACCATGGGTGAATAATTAGGATAAATTGTCTGGTCCGGGAAGTCAACGCGAAATCGGGTGGTGGTGTCATTTGCGAGACACGGGCGCTCCAAGGCGTCGTCATTCCCGCGCAGGCGGGAATCCACTCCGCAAGCCACTGGAAAAGCGCCGCCTACAGACTGGATTCCCGCCTGCGCGGGAATGACCGGTGTTTCGAAAGGGTTCCCATTTCAATTGACACCACTACGCGAAATCGGTGATCCCCAGTCCAGATTTGATGAATCCCGTGGGTCTTGATATGATGGCCGGGACCAAAACTATGTCAACGCCTATCACCCCCATCACGCAGGGAAAGCCGCGCCCGCAATTGCAGGTTCGGGCGGCGGAGGAACGTGATACTCACCACATCGCGCGAATTTATATGCAGGCCACCCAGGATCACCTGGCGACATTTGAACATTTCCTGGTTACTCCCGAGGAGCGCACGCGTTGGGTGACGGAACACTCCGGGAAATACCCGCTGCTGGTGGCGGAACTGAACGGGCGGGTCTTAGGGTGGGCGTCACTCAGCCCTTATCAAGTGCGGCCGCGCATCCAGGGCATCGCCGAACTGCTCATCTATATCGATCGCGATTACCGGCGGCACGGGGTGGGCAGGGAATTAATGCGCGCCATTCAAGCCGCGGGGCGAAAGGAAGGGCACCACAAACTGATTGGCAGATTTGTAGCTCACAATGACGCCGGCCGCACGCTTTGCCGCATGAACGGCTGGAGAGAAGTGGGAGTCCACGAAAAACACACGCTCCTGGAGGGCCGCTGGCACGACGTCGTGGTGGTCGAGTTCCTCATTACGGAAAACCTTACGTAAATGGAGGGAAAGCGCACATGAACACGCCAATGACCATTTGGGAATCGCCGGGAGTCTTCGCAAGGCCTCGCTGAATCGCGCTGCGCTGCGGGCCGCTCAAAAACTGGCCCCTGAAGGGGTGAGCATCGAGATCTTCGACCTCGAGGGGATTCCGCCCTTCAATCAAGATGTGGAAGCGGACCCGCCGGAACGCGTTGTGGAATTCAAGCAGTGCATTCGCGCCGCAGATGCCATCCTTATGGTTACGCCGGAGTACAACTACTCCATCCCCGGGGTTCTCAAGAACGCCATCGACTGGGCTTCCCGGCCATACGGCGATAGCGCCTGGGAGGGCAAGCCCGTGGCCATCATGGGCGCTTCCGTCGGCCCGCTGGGGACATCGCGCGCCCAATATCATTTGCGACAGGTATTCGTATTTCTGAACATGTTTGCGCTGAATAGGCCGGAAGTCATGATTGCCAACGCCACCCGGCGCTTTGACGAAAATGGCAACCTCACGGACGAGGATACGAAAGCGCACATTCAAAAACTACTGGCAGCCCTGGTGGCGTGGGTTGAGCATCATGAGGGCGGCCGGCAGGCCACGGCCGCAAGTTCGTAAGCGCGGGACAGTGCAGAATCCGTCGACCCCACCTTGGGATGGGGCAGCGCGTCACATCATATTGCGGTCGTGGGGGGAGCTTTCGCTTGGGGCCTGGGCTTCGAGCCAGTTGCAACCTTTATCCGTGAGGAACCAGAGATTGCGTGTGGGCGTAGTCCTTTTACCGGCCAAGGCGTGCTCACGCATTCTCTCCAGGCGTTTCACGGTGTCGGGTTCTTCCATCTGGACCTCTTCGGCCAGGCTCCTGACCGTGCGATAGGAGTACTGCCCATCGGAGAGCGCCTTCAGAAGGTCCCGGTCGGTATGATCGACGGGAAGGTCCTGAAGTGAAGGTGGACTGGTAATCCGCGCGGATTCGGGCAGGGGTTCGGTCCGCAGGTCCATTTCTTGTCGAAGCACGGGCTCGGCCTGGCTGGCCCTTTCTTCCGCCAGAGCTGCCCGGGTCTTGGCTTCCTGGGATTCCCGTTTGGCCTTTTCAACTTCCATCGCCAGCCGCTTGGCTACGGTCTCCGCAAAGGTTCGGGAGAAGACGGCCACCAGCAGGCAAAAGCTGGCAAAAACGAAATAGTCGAAAGGAATTCCCGATCCATACCGAATGGTCGTGATCTTATCCACTATGTCGCTGGAAATGGTCTTGAGAAAAAGGGGCGCCAGTAAGGAAGCCACCAGTCCCAGGACGAAGCTCCGCGAGCGCTTGGCGTACTCAGGATCATCCTTGTATAAAAGCAGATAATTGGCCACTCCGCCCAGCACTCCCGAGCCGATCATGGCCACCAGCAATAGAATAATGTTGTACCTGGTCATTCCTGTTCTCCCCCCCCCATTCACATGCACTTCACCCGGCGCCGGGATATCCCTGCTGCCATGTGGTGGTTGCGACTCCACATGCCCGCCGCACTTATCTCATCGACACTTTGTTTCCGGGGATGAAGGAATTTTCAAATCAGGGGGGAAAAATTCTGAATTACGAATTCTGAATTGGGGGGCCCCAGCCGGGCTGGCCCAGATGGTCGATCCTTGGCGTCGCCAGCCAGAGGATTCTGTCTGTTTCTTGTTGCTGGTCACTCGTCAGTTGTCACTGCTTTTGTAGTGCGGTCAGCTCCCACAAGTCCCATGGGGAAATCATAGATCTCAAAGAGCAAATTCTACGCCAGCCGGCCCAGCCCCGGGAAAGGACGATCGTGGGGTCTGCGTGTATCCGCCAGCCCGCAGATCACTCCTCGTCCTTTCCCCCTAAAATAAGTTAAGGTTATCATTCTGAGAACTGAAGAATAAGGCAAACTGCGCCTAACTATGATGCGCTTCTCCTCCATGCCGATCAGCACCAGCCCCACCGACGCCACCAGACGAACGGATTCCCGGATCGAGCCTCAAATCGCGGGTGGTGCCGTTGCGCTCGGGGCCGGTTTTTGCAGACTCTTCATCATTTCCTGGTAAATGGGTGTCGACCAGTTCCCTGCTCTCACACGGTCCGTGAACTTCTTGCCGGTCCATATGCGAACATGCGTCTGCGCGTCCTTCGCCTCGACCGTCGCAGTTACTTTCTCACCGCCATTGCCCGTCCGCTCGGAAGCCCCGCGAGGCCGCTTGCAATCGATGCGGTCGGCAGTCACATCCTTGACCTTGCATCCCTGGCTCTCCATGGCGGCCTTCAGGGCGGGCACGACCGTGTCCATTCCGAACGGAATGACTGCGTCCATGTCTTGGCTTCCCGCCGTTGGATTGAGCGGGGCGGTTTTGGAGTCCAGGACCGCCACGTGTTTGCCGGACTTGGCTTCCAGCGCCGCGATTACGTCATGGTATTCCGACTTATCAAGACGGAGTACTGTTGATTCCCTGGCATCGGCCTCGTGATAATTTATCGTCAGCCAGTAGCTTTTGGTCTTGGTGCCCATAATAATCGCGCCCGCACCCAGGGAAAGCCCCATCACTGCCGTCCCTTCTTGCACGCGGTGACGCGAGGCGAACTCATAGGACATCGTATCGATAGAGGAATACGGAATCTCCATGTCAATCGGTGGTAGCCTCTTGGTCACCTTCTTGCTCTTGATCAGAATCTTCGAATCCGTAATCGAAAGGTTGACACCGATTTCTATGGGCTGTTTGGCCGATGAATATCGGGTCTTGCTGAAGGTGACGTCTTGAGCCAGACACGCCGGCACAAAGGCCAGAATCAGCGCTAGAATGAGTATAGGTACTGTGATCTTATAATTACTTGTCATGAGGATTCATCTCCCTTGCGCAATGGAACATTCCTCCCCGAAGCGGGGGTGCACAGTGTCCGCGGGATCGTTGGAGGCCGATCTGAAAAAATTCTTGCTGGGGCTTTATTGCGGGGCTTCCAGCAGGTCCATTCGCGGGTAAGCCACCTCTCCCCACATCTTCGTAACTTGAGGAGTGTGCGCAACGCAAGCCGGCAGTGACCGCTTTGCGACAATGCGCTCTCCCTCTTAGTGTCGCAACCGAACTTGCCCACTTGGCGGAATTTTGCTCACCTGGGAAGAGCTTGTCAATCAAAAAAGTATTATGAATTTACTATGTACATTTTGTCGCTACCCCCTTGGCGGGCACCCATGGTGTCGCCGCGGAGACCCGTTCTGACGGTGGGCATTTCTCAGCGCCCCTGCGGTGAAGGGCCTATCAGGAGTTCGCGTTCAGGATTTTCCGCACGCGGTCGCAGTTTTCCTTCACCTCGTCTTTGAAGCGGGGGAACATGCCCACGACGATGCAGTCCTGCGGCTTGATGCTGTCGAGGGCTTCCTTAAAGGCCTTATCGACCCCATCGGGAGTTCGCGACACGCGCCCGGCGGCGAGGATTTTGAACAGGAAGCAGGTCTTGGAAGTCTTGCGCGCCACCTCGTAGGCGTGGGGAGGATCGGTTTCCAGATAAACTTCGTTGGCGGGCACGGGCAGCACGCCCAGGATGCGGCGAATTTCCTCCGGCGTGCGGGTGCGATTGTAGGCGCAGAGCATGTAGAAGTCCACATCCCACCCGCGTTCTTCCGCGTATTCCACCACTTCCGGCTTATGGGTTCCGATACCCACGCGCACTCCCGTCTGGCGGAGCTGTTTGGTGTACTCCTGCACCTGATCCATCTTGCCGTCGCGATAGAGTTTGTCGGTGGCTTCCCCATGATGATAGAGCGCCATGGCCTTGCTGCGGCGCACGGCGTCCTCCACGGGAGTCATGCCGGGGTCCGTGGCGATCAAGTTCATGTTTCCACCCTTGGAGCGGAAAAGTTCCAGGTCCTTCAGGGTGTTTTCGTGGTGGGCGTACTGGTAGGCATTGATGCCGTTCTGCTGGCACTGGAAAAGCGTCTGGCAAATGCGGTCGGAGGTGTTCCAATCCACCATCAGGCGGTCGAGCAAAGGGTTGAAGTGGGAAAATCCATAAAACTGGTTGCTGCCCATCACCATGCGGCTGATTTCCACACCGCCGAAGCGAACCTTGGGAAGCGATGCCGCAGGGGCCGCTTGCCCTTTGGCCAAAGGGCCCACCGCCAATGTGGCTGCCAGTCCGGCAGAAGTTTTGAGAAAGTTACGTCGGCTGCTCATGGTTTCTGCACCTCGCTGAATGTTTGGACACACCTCTGTGAGTCAACTTCCACAGGCTGCTCACGATGCTCATCTTCGGAGCAAGCAGGGAACCAAAGCGGACATGGGCGCACGCGGAGGGATGGCGCCTCAGGAGTTAACCTTCAGAATCCGCCGGACGCGGTCGCAGTTTTCCTTGACCTGGTCCTGGAAGCGGGGAAACATGCCTACCAGGATGCAATCCTGCGGCTTGATGTTGTCGAAAGCGTCCTTAAAAGCTTTGTCGACCTCTTGGGGAGATCGAGCCAGGCGGCCGGCGGCGAGGATCTTGAACAAAATGCACGTCTTGGAAGTTTGGCGGGCCACCTGGTAGGCGCGGGGAGGATCAGTTTCCAGATAAAGTTCCGAAGCGGGCACGGGCACCACGCCCAGCAGCTTGCGAATTTCCTCCGGGGTGCGCGTGCGATTGTAAACGCACAGGACGTAGAAATCCACGTCCCATCCGCGCTCTTCCACGTATTCCACCGCTTCCGGGTTGTGCGCTCCGATCCCCACGCGAACCCCGGTTTGGCGTAGTTTCTTGGTGTACTCCTGCACTTGGTCCATCTGGCCGGCGCGGAAAAGAGTATCGGTGACTTCCCCGTGGTGGTAGACCGCCCCCGCTCCACTGCTCCGCACCGTTTCTTCCAAGCGGGTTTTGTCGGCATCGACAACGATCAACTGCATCTTTCCACCGCGGGCGCGGAACACGTCCATGTACGATTGAGTGTTTCCTTGGGTGGAACACTGATGGGCGTTAATGCCGTTCTGCTGGCACTGAAGGAGCGTTTGGCAGACACGCTCAGGGGTGTTCCATTCGGCCATGAAGTGGTCGAGCAGAGGATTGAAGTGAGACCACCCGGTAAAGGGGTTGGTGCCTATCACCAGGCGGCTGATTTCCGCGTCGCCGAAGCGGACCTTGGGAAGTGAAGCTGCCGGCGGGCTCTGCGCTCCGGTTAAAGGGCCCGCTGCCAAAGACGCTGCCAGTCCGGCAGAAGTCTTGAGGAAATTTCTCCGGTTGCTCATGGTTTCTGCCCCTCGCTGAATGTTTGGACACACCGCTGTGAGTCAACTTCCACAGGCACCTCACCAGGGTAAATTTGTTCTAAGAGAT
>PLWR01000092.1 GCA_003165615.1 Acidobacteriota bacterium
TGGGAATTCCCTGGATTTATGGCGCCGTGGTGGCCAGTTACGCGGCTACGATGACGATTCTGCCGGGGCGCTCGGCTTGCCTGGCCTGCATTTTTCCCAAGTCTCCCCGTGGGATGCATGAGACCTGCGATACCGTGGGCGTGATCGGCCCCGCCGTCTCCTGGGCCGCCGCCATCCAGTCGACCGAGGCACTTAAGATTCTGCTGGGCCGCGAATCCGAGTTGCACGGCTCGCTTTTGGCGTGCGACCTGTGGACCCACCACTTCCAACAAGTGAAGGCTCCTCGGGATCCCCATTGCAGTGTTTGTGTGGGCCACGAATATGCCTACCTTGAGCAAGGCGGGGCAACGCACGTCAGCATGTGCGGCCGGAATTCCGTGCAGATTCATCAAGCCGAGTCGCGGGCGCTCGACCTCGCCGCACTCAAGGCGCGCCTGGAGCAGTTTGGTCCCGTGCTGGCCAATGAATTCTTGCTGAAGTGTTCCCTCGACCCCTATGAGTTGACGGTGTTTCCGGATGGCCGCGCGATCGTGAAGGGAACAAGGGACCCCGCCGTGGCCCGCGGCCTCTACGCCCGCTATATCGGCGCCTGAGCTGGTTGCGGAAAACGCTCCAATGCTGTCATCCTGAGCTTTGACGGCCTTTCGGCTGCTCATGACAGGAAGAAACTCGACGAAGAGAACCAATGCACAAGACTGTCATCCTGAGCGCAACGAAGGACCTCGGCAGTTCGCGGAGGGCGATGAAAAGAGCAAACTACGGGGGTTCTTCGCCCCAAGTGCGGGCTCGGAATGACAGCGCCGAAGAGTGGGTACACAGTTTGTGACCAGAATCGCGGTAAGGAATGGATTGCCGGCCCGCGCCATCATTGGCAGAGGAGAAAATCGGAATGATCGGCTTTTTTCTAGGTTTGGGTCTGATGTGCGCCAGCACGCTGATGTACGAAATCACTCTGACCCGCTTGCTGAGCGTGACGTGCTGGTACTACCTCGCGTTTGTTTCGGTTTCGATGGCGATGTTCGGAATGACGGCGGGGGCGCTGGCGGTGCAGCTTCGCCCCGCCTTGTTTGATCCGAAGCGGGTGCGGTTGCGCATGGCGCAAGCGGCCTTTGCTATGGCCGTTTCCATGCCCATCGTGCTGATGATCATGTTCGCCATCCCTTTGGACATCTCCTTTGCCTTGCAAACGGTCGCCAGCTTCCTGATCTTCTGCTCGTTCATTGCCGTGCCCTTCTTCTTTGCCGGCATTGTGGTGTGTCTCTCCCTCACCAAGGCCTCGGCTCCCATTGGACGAGTTTACTTTGCCGACCTGATGGGCGCGGCGTCGGGATGCTTTGGCTCGGTGATTCTTTTGAATCTGGTGGACGCACCGAGCGCGGTCATGGCGATTTCCGCGCTGGTCTTTTTAAGCGCCTCAGCCTACGCCGAATACGCGGCACAGCCCCGGCTTCGGACGCGCTGTTACATCTGGGCCGCAGTCCTGGTGGTGCTGGCGGCGCTGAACGCCTCGACGATTCATGGCATTCAACCGATCTGGTCCAAAGGAAAGCTCGACCCCCGCACCGACATTCTCTATGAAACATGGAACCCGATCTCCCGCGTCCGCGTTGTCCCTCCGAAAATGGAACCGCGATTCGTGGGCCCGCACACTCCACCCATTTCCAGTGAGGTGGTCTACATCGACATTGACAATGATGCCGCCACGGGGATTTATCACTTCCAGGGCGATCTGAAGGACGTGGACTTTCTCCGTTACGAAGTGAACTCCCTGGGCGCAAGGCTGCGGGCGGGCGGCAGCGCCGCTGTGATCGGCGTGGGTGGCGGGCGCGACGTCATGTCCGCCGCGCTTTTCGGCTTTCACCGCATCGTGGGAATCGAGATCAACAACAGCATCGTGGACGTCACTTCGCGGCGGATGCAATATTATTCCGGCTTCGACAAAATCCCGAATTTTGAACTGCACAATGATGAAGGCCGCAGTTACCTGACGCGCAGCCACGAGAAATTCGACATGATTCAGGCCACGGTGGTCGACACTTGGGCCGCCACCGCTGCCGGAGCCATGGCGCTTACGGAGAATTCGCTTTATTCGCTGGATGGCTGGCGGATTTTTTACGAACATCTCAATCCGGGCGGCATCATCGCATTCAGCCGCTGGAACCACAAGCCGGATTTCCACGAGACCACGCGCCTTTTCTCCCTGGCCTATGCCACCTTGCTCAGCGAAGGGGTGAAGGACCCGGAGACCCACTTGGCCATGATCCGCCAGGATGAACTCGCCACGCTGCTCACCAGCAACCAACCTTTTACTCCCCAGGATCTGGAAAAAATCCGCTCGACGGCCAGGGATTTGAATTACCGGATTCTCTACCTGCCCGGCGAGGAACTGGGGATGCAGCAATTGCAGCCGGTGTTGCAGGCGCGCACGCTCGAGGGTTTGGCGGCGCTGCGTTCGGCCGATTATTTTGACCTTTCTCCGCCCACCGATTCTTCCCCTTACTTTTTCAGTTTCGTGCGCTTCCACGCCATTCCCGGAATCCTGCGAATCCCCGGGGTGCATTGGGAGGTGCTGCTTCCGCTTTTGCATTTAACCATTTTCATGCTGGCCGCTTTGATTCTGGTGATTCTGACCATCGTGTGGCCGGCGCGCCGATGGACCCGGTCGCAGCAAGGCGCAGCCCCGGCACCGGCGGGCGCCATCCTCTACTTCATCGGCATCGGGCTGGGATTTATGCTGGCGGAAATGGGCATGATGCAGCAGCTTTCCATCTTTCTTGGGCAGCCCATCTATTCGTTGGCGGTGGTGCTGGCGGGATTGATTCTTTTCGCGGGGCTGGGCAGCCTGGCATCGGATCGCATCGCCATCAGCTCTAACCTGTCGAGCCGCGCGCCCGCACTGCTCTCCGCCCTGATCCTGGTGGTCTATTCGCTGGTGGTTTTGCCCGCCATCCACGGCGCCGTGGGCGGAGTCCTGTGGCAGCGCATCGCGGTGTCACTCGCGCTGGTCGCTCCCTGCGGCTTCGTTATGGGTTTCTGCTTCCCCGTCGGCATGCGCTGGGCAAGCCGGCTCGGGCAGGAGGGAAATTTACCCTGGATGTGGGCGCTGAACGGCGCGGCCTCCGTCCTCGCCAGCTTTATCGCCATGGTCATCTCCACGGAGAGTTCGATCCGCGCCTGCGTCCTCACCGGCGCCGCCTGCTATGCGTTGGGAGGAATCCTGTTGTCAGGCAGAGCGAGTTCCGCCGCTGCCCCAGCAGCCACGGCCGCCGAGGCAAAATCCGTGGCCGCGCTCTGAATGCAAGATCGGAGCGAACGAGGCCCGTAGCAGACCTGTCTTCTTGGTCCGCGGTTCTCCCGTGCAAACGGATGCGTCCTCTAAATTTGCGATCAATAGATGAATGGAGCCGTGCCGGGAAATTTGCGAGCCGAATTGGCCATCGTGAAAAGCCGCGGACCCTCTATGGATGCCTCCCGAGCGAGCATTTGAACAAATGACCCGATGAACCAATGGCCCGATTATTTCACCGCTTCCCACTTCTCGTAGCCGAAGTCGTAGACGTCCATGCCGAGTTTATCGTCCACCACCTCGCCCAGCGCGTATTCTCCGGCTTCCAGGGGTTGGAGCGGTTTCAGCGTGTAGATGTTGGGCGCCACCTGCTTGCGTTCCAGCGACACCATGGTACGGACTTCGGTGGCTTTGCCATTCTTCCCGCGGGCGGTATCCACGTCCTCGACTACGCGCGTTTCTTTTCCCGGCTTCAGGCGCACCAATTCGAGTTTCGTGCCCAGCGCGTCGGCGGATTGCACATAAAAGACCGGCCACGGATCGTTCAAGCGGATCGTCGCCTTCGCGCCTTCGAGGACCACAAGCGAGCGGGTTTTGACAACCGGCAAGGGAACCGCCAGCACCATGGCCGCCCGCTTCTTGTCCGTGACAGCCTCACTTGCCGACTGCACTAGGCGCACCAGGCGCTTTCCGTCGAGGGTGAATATTCCATCGTCTCCCGGAAGGCGAATGCCGGGGGCCACTTCCATTCCCTGATCAGGGGGCTTGTAAAATCGCTCCTGTTCGACTTCCTTGGCTTCCTCAAGCTGCTTCTTCTGGGTGGCTTTCGTTTCCTCTTCCGCGCGCTTGGTGGCGTCAAGATCCACCAACTCTGTGGGCACCTCTTCCCATTCGGAGCGCTCAACACTGAAGTAGCGCACGCGGTCGCCATGAATTTCGTAGCTCGAAACCATCTGGTAGGTGCCGTCTTTCATGCAGAGCTTTTGATTGGCCCACGCCACGCGTGGCGCCACCAGCACGCTCAGCAGTAGCGCGGCAGCAAAAAGAGTGCGACTTGGTGATAGATAACGCATATTCAAACCCACGCGGGGTTAGATGCGGCGGGAAGGGAAACTGGCTACGTAATCTTCACCCCGCGTTATGGAGGAGAGGGCTAAACATGCTGCGGAAGATATGTAAGCACTGTCATTCTGAGGAGGTCGCCGCGGCGACCGACGAAGAATCTCGCATTGTTCATGCAATTACGCAGAGCGAGATCCTTCGCTGCGCTCAGGATGACAGCATTCAGCAGTTTTTCCGCGAACTGCAGACCCCCGTCTTCCTGTTGTACGACCAGACCGGCATTCTGCGCCGCACTATTTGAGTGATGCCATATCGATGACGAAGCGATACCGCACATCGCTCTTGAGAATACGCTCAAACGCTTCGTTTACCTTTTGGATCGGGATGACTTCGACGTCGGAGGTCACCTGGTGCTGGGCGCAGAAGTCCAGCATCTCCTGGGTTTCCCGAATACCCCCGATCACAGATCCGGCAATGCTGCGCCGCCCAAGTATCAGGGGGAAAGCTTCAATGGAAATCGCCTTGTCAGGAATGCCCACCGCGACGAAGGAACCGCCGACGGTCAACAGCGCGGTATATTGGTTCCAATCGAGCGAGGTCGAAACGGTGTTAATGATCAGGTTAAAGTTGCCTGGCAGTTTCTTGAAGGTGTCAGGGTCAGAAGTGGCATAGAAATGATCGGCCCCCAAACGCTTGGCGTCCGCTTGTTTTCTTCGGCGAGTGGCTGAGCACCGTGACCTCGGCGCCCAAGGCATGCGCGATCTTCACGCCCATATGACCCAGGCCACCCAGGCCGACAATCGCCACTCTTCTTGCCGGGCCCGGCATGCCAATACCGCAGTGGGGAGTAAAGGGTAATCCCGGCGCAGAGCAGCGGCGCGCAGGCGCCCAGCGCCAGGTTCTCCGGCATGCGTAAGAACGTAGTTTTCATCGACCACGATGTTATCCGCATAGCCGCCCATGGTCGGCGTGCCGTCTTTGTCACGGCTGTTGTAAGCCCAAATCGGAGTCAGGGCGCAGTACTGCTCGAAGTCCCTGCTGACACTGGGAGCAGGTGCGGCAGGAATCGACCATGCAGCCAACTCCAACCTTGTCGCCAATCTTGTATTTGGTGACCTTGACTGCCGACTGCGGTAACCACTCCCGCGATCTCGTGGCCCGGAACCATGGGGAAGATGGAGCCGGGAAACTCACCGCGCGCCTGATGAATATCGGTATGACAGATTCCGCAAAACTTGATGTCGATGGCAACATCGTGCTCGCGTACTTCGCGCCGTTCGAAAGCGTAGGGTGCGAGTGGAGATTGAGCGGAGGCAGCAGCGTAGCCTTTGGATTTGATCATGAAGTGTCCTTCTCTCGCCACGGGATGGAGCGTGGGCCTTTGATTTTGATGAATACGCGGGGCCATGACTTGGTGACGTTGGCCCTCCAAACCATTATAGGAGCTTCCGGGCGGAATGCGAATGGCTAGACCTACGGTGGATACCGGCGTCTATATGTATTCACTCTTCACAGAAAGGCGCTCACCGGCCATACTTTCGCGTATGATGGGCGATATGATTTCGACGCTCCGGCGCGGCGCCACGCGCACGCTACAACTTGCTCTGTTCTTGCTGATCGCCGGGGTGAACTCCTCTCCGGCGCTTGCCCAGGCGGATTACTCGGTCCACTTTGAAATGGAGAAGGCCAGGTACTTGCTGGGCGAGCCCATCTTTTGCCGCTTCGTGATCCGGAACACGGGGAGCAAGGTTTTTGCATTCCGCTATCGCACTCCCACCCGCGGTTTAGGCACCGATTACAACCAGGAGCCGCGATTTCGGGTGACGGACTTGCGCGGACCGCGGCTGCCCGATCCCGGCCCAAGGCCGTGCGGCAGCCCGCAGGGGACGGCCGTTTACGGGTCCGTGACTTTGCCTCCGGGGCAAATTCATACGGAGCGCTGGCTGCTCGACCAATGGGCGACGTTTGCTGCTCCGGGCCATTATCACGTGCGCGCCGAACGCCGCCTGGAGTTGCGTCAGCCCGGCCCGCAGGTTGGAGATTTGGCGGAGAAACCTTTGGCCTTCGCGCTGGCCATTGATGAACTCAATGTGCTTATTGTGCCTTCTACCCGCGCCCAGGTCGAGATGGCGTTTCAGCACTATCTTGCCGTAGTCAAGAACCCCAAGGACCCCAACCCGGCTGAGGCGGTGGTGGTGCTGACGTCCCTGCCCCAGCCTTTCTTCCTCGATCAATTGAGCGCGATGGCGAATCCCGGGAAGCCCGACCGTTGGGACCGGCGCGATGTTTTGGACGGATTGGCGCGCTTGAACACTCCCGCTTCATGGCGTGAAATCCTGAAGCGGTTTCGCAGTGCGGATGCTGCCCCCAGCTCAGGAAGCAAAGAGGCCGCTGGGCAAGCGGAGTACCCCCTGCGCGCCTATGCCCTGCTCCTGCTGGCGGAGAAGGGCGACCCGGCGTTTATCCCGGCTTTCACCGACATGCTCGGCAAGAGCGCCGAGCCGATGCGCGGCGACATCCTGCGCGCGCTCGGGTTTTTTCATGACCCGCGGGCCTATCAGTTACTCTTCGACAACCTGCACTCAGCCCAGGTGACGGACCGGATGAACTCCATCCTGGGTTTGAAGACCTCGGGCACCAAGGAAGTGATTCCTGCCCTGCTCGCCGCCCTCCACGATCCGGAAGTGCAAGTAAGGCAGGTGGCGAACTTCGCCCTGGAGGGACTGACGGGCCACAAGCTTGCCGTTTCCGCCAATCCATCCCCCGATGAGGCCCAGCACGTTGCGAACGACTGGCACGCCTGGTGGCTTGAGCATGCCGGCAGCTTTCCTCCCCCCAAGTCTATCGCCTGCCATGATTGGTAAGGAAAAGAAAACGGGCGGGTTACCATCGCCTTGCAGATCAGGCGCCACAGCAAACTGACTCGTAAGCCAGAAACCGGTACTCGTTTCATTTGCGAGACACGTGCGTTCCCAGGTGCGGTCATTCCCGCGAAGGCGGGAATCCACTACGCAAGCCATTGGAAAAGCGCCGCCGGAGTAGCACGGGCATCCTCCCCACGTGAAGTCATGGCCAAGGATGGCCGTGTTACAAGGACTGGATTCCCGCCTTCGCGGGAATGCCGGTGTTTCGAAAGGGATCCCATGCCAAATGACACCAGTACCCAGAAACCAGTTGCGTGGACCATCGAAAGGGAGCAAAATAGTTAATGGGGTTGAATGCCGTCGTTGTGCAGTTAAGTTAGCTTGGATTTGATTGGATATGGGACCTCGTGTAGCTAACCTTTGTAATCCTCCCTGAATTGGAGAAGAATCATTGGAGCCAGCCTCCCAGCTCTTCCCAGGTTATCAGCTTGATGTTGATAAGTTTCATGACCATTGTGGCGTTTTCGGGATTTATGGACACCCGGACGCCGCCAAGCTGGCTTACCTTGGTCTGTATGCCTTACAGCATCGCGGTCAGGAGAGCGCAGGCATTTGCTCTTCCGACGGCGAAACGCTGATCTGCAAGAAAGGCATGGGGCATGTGGAAGAAGTCTTCCCGAAAGATGTCCTTGATAGCTTGCCGGGAAGGCATGCCATTGGCCACACGCGCTACTCCACCGCCGGCGACACGGATCTGAGAAATGCCCAGCCGCTGAAGGTGAGCTGCCACAAAGGCCAGGTGGCGCTTGCGCACAACGGGAACCTGGTGAATGCCACGGCGGTGCGCAGGGAACTGGAAAGCCGCGGCGACATTTTCCAAACCACCAGCGACACGGAAGTCATCCTGCACTATTTCGCCCGCTCGCGGCAGGGGGGCATTCCCGAAGCCGTCGCCGAGGCGCTCGACAAGGTAACCGGCGCGTATTCGCTGGTCATGCTTTTCAAGGACGCGATTTACGGCATTCGCGACCCGCGGGGATTCCGCCCCTTAAGTTTGGGGAAACTGGATGGCGCCTACGTTCTGGCGTCGGAGACCTGCGCTTTTGACCTGATCGACGCCCAATATATTCGCGACGTGGAACCGGGCGAGATGGTGATACTTGACAGCCGGGGAGTGACGTCATTGCGCTATGCTCCCCCTGCTCCCAAGCTGGCGCAGTGCGTTTTCGAGCATGTCTACTTTTCCCGTCCGGATAGCATCGTATTTGGCCGTTCGGTGCAGCAGAGCCGGGAAATGCTGGGGCGTTATCTGGCGCAGGAGCATCCCGTGGACGCTGACGTGGTGGTTCCTGTGCCCGACTCGGGCGTTCCCGCCGCCACGGGGTTCGCTGAGGAATCCGGCATCCCCTTCAAGATCGGTTTGATTCGCAATCACTATGTGGGCCGCACGTTTATCGAACCCACGCAGGCCATTCGCGACTTCGGCGTGAAGCTGAAACTCAACCCGGTGCGCAGCTTGCTGGAAGGGAAGCGGGTGGTGTTGGTGGATGATTCCATCGTGCGCGGTACAACCAGCCGCAAGATTGTACGCATCGTACGAGAGGCGGGTGCTCGTGAAGTGCACATGCGGATTAGCTGCCCTCCGACGGTGTCCCCCTGCTTCTATGGAGTGGATACACCGACGCGGAAGGAATTGATTGCGGCTACTCATACGCTGCCCGAAATCCGCGAATACCTGGGCGCGGATACCCTGGGTTATCTCTCTCCCGAAGGGTTGCGTCGCGCCGTGGAAGATACGCAGGGGCACTTCTGCAATGCGTGTTACACGGGCGAATATCCCACCGCCATTCAGGAACCGCTCATCGCCATACGTAATCGAGACTGACACGGATGGAAACACTCGAACCGAAGCCGGAAGAACTGTCTGTTCCTGCTGAGCCGGCGCTCGAAAGCAAGCCTGCCAAGCCGGAACACCAGGAGACCGTGTGGGAGACGCTCCGCTCCCTGCTGGTCGTGCTGGTGTGTGTGCTTTGCATTCGCACCTTTGTGGCGGAGGCCACCGTCATCCCCACCGGGTCGATGGAGTCGACCATCCTGATCGGCGATCACGTTTTCCTGAATAAGCTGCTCTACGGCCCCCGGTTGCCTTACACTTCGCTGCGCCTGCCCCTGCTCAAGGAAATTCATCGGCTGGATATTGTGGCGTTTCGTTATCCTCGCAATCCTTCCGTCATGTTCGTCAAGCGCGTGATTGGCGTGGGCGGGGACGTGGTGAAGATCGAGGACAAGAAGGTCTATCTCAACGGGCGGGCTCTGTTTGAGCCCTACGCGCAATTCCAGTTTTCCACCATGCTGCCTTTGCGCGATGACTTTCCTCCCACGCCCAGCCTGCTGGAAACCCTTCCTGCTTCCTGGGGACTCGATCCTGCCTGGACGCGGGAAATGCCCAGCTTTATTCGCAATGACGGATTACACGTTCCACCCGGCTACCTCTTTGTGATGGGTGACAACCGCGACAATTCTCTCGACAGCCGCTTTTGGGGATTCGTGCCGCTTGAGAACGTGGTGGGTGAGCCGCTCTTTGTGTACTGGTCCTACGACGCGCCCACCAAAGACTGGACGGCGGATAACCTGGCGGCGCGGCTGAAGTTTGATGCCTCGATTGTATGGAACTTCCTGAAGCACACCCGCTGGTCGAGAACCGGGCAGACGTTTTAGGAGCAGGGATCAGGGATTCGGGGTTAGGGATTAGTACGCAGTGGCTAGGGGATGGCTGCTTACCGCGAAGCCCTAATCCCTAACCCCGAATCCCTAACCCCGAATCCCTAACCCCGAATCCCTAACCCCGGTCTTTTATGCGCTATCGTGAAGCCGGCGTTGATATCGACGCCGCAAGCAAAGCTAAAGCTCGCATCAAGCAGTTGGCCCGCAGCACCTTCAGCCCTCGAGTTTTGCGGGAGGTCGGCGCCTTCGGTGGATTCTTCTCCTTGCAGGGACTTCCACGCGACGCCGTGCTGGTATCCAGCGTGGATGGCGTCGGCACCAAGCTGAAGCTCGCCTTTGCCCTCAATCGTCACCACACCGTGGGCGCAGACCTGGTGAATCACTGCGTCAACGACATTGCGGTGCACGGCGCGACGCCGCTCTTTTTCCTCGACTATCTGGCGACGGGGAAGCTGCACCCCAAGGTGGTTACCGAAGTCGTCAAGGGGCTTGCCGGCGCTTGCCGCGAGGTGGGCTGCTCGCTGGTGGGTGGTGAGACGGCGGAAATGCCGGGCTTCTATCCCGCCGATGAATACGATTTGGCGGGCTGCATTGTGGGCTGGGTCAAACGCAGCCGCATCCTCGATGGCAGTGGCATTCGGCCCGGAGACGCAATCCTGGGACTGCCCTCGCTGGGTCTGCACACCAACGGATATTCGCTAGCCCGCAAGGTCTTGCTTGAGCAGGAGGGCATGTCCCTCACGGAGCCCATTCCTGAGCTCGGCCGCTCGCTGGGTGACGAACTGCTCGCCCCGCATCGCTGCTATTGGCCCACCGTCCAGCCGCTCCTTAACCGTGGCTTGCTGAAAGGTCTCGTTCACATCACTGGCGGCGGCATTACGGATAACACTCCGCGAATCCTCCCCGCCGGCGCCCGGGCGGAAGTCAAATTGGGAAGCTGGCCGGTGCTGCCCATCTATGATCTGATTGCCGGGCTGGGCGACGTCCCGCCCGACGACATGCTGCGAACCTTTAACATGGGCCTGGGCATGCTCCTGATCGTGTCCCCACGCGACCTGCCAAGAGTTGCCTCCAACCTGAAAAAGCGCCGCGAGAAATTCTGGAATATCGGCCGCATCATTTCCGGCAAGCCGGGTGTGAAGTACCTGCAAGGATAATCCCAACCTCATTTCTGTGAAAGCGACTTCAGCTTGCGGGCGCAGTTATCGTCGTGCGGGGCGATCTTGCAGGCTATTTCCAAGTGCTGGCGCGCTTCGCGGAGAAGCCCCAGGTGTTCGTCAACGATGGCTAGTTGGAAATGGCCGGCAAAGCTCTCGGGCGTCAGGGCAACGACCTGCTCGAAGCGCAGGCGAGCCTTGGCATAGTCCCCATGCGAGAACCAGTACTGCCCAATGGCCTCGGCGGCCGGAGTGTACTGCGGGTCGAGCTTGAGCACGGTAGACCATTCGCGCAGGGCGTCCTGAGTTTTCTTTGCCTGGAGATAACACTCGCCCAGATGGAATCGCGCCAGGGTGTTCTGGGGGTCTGAATTCAGAATCGACTGAAACCCGGGAAGAGCCGCGGCGGTGTGCCCTTGCAGGAAAGCGACGAAGGCGTTTTGGTAAAGCTCGAACTCCCCGAATCGGTCCTTGGGGTCGATTCCGGAGTCCTCGATTTTGCCGCGCGGTTCGGCCGCCAGGTAGCCGAGAGATTCAAGTTGCGCCAGCGTTTCGGGCGTCAGGGCGGAGGGATTGGCGCGCTGGGCGGGAGCGTAACGAGTAAGCATCTTCGCCAATTCATTCTGGAATTCCGCTGCCATCGCACCATTCCTGTGCAGTAGATTCACCCGTTCGTGCGGGTCGACCTCGAGGTCGTAGAGTTCTGCCTTGGGGGCTTGAATGTATTTGTACTTTCCCGCGCGCAGGGCGCGCAGCGGCGCCCAACGGAAAGCGTCGTGGGCGTAAAGACTTTCACTGTAGACGGCGTTAGACCGGGCGGACTCCCCAGGCTTGAGCGCGCCCAATTGACTTTGGCCTTCGAACGAAGCGGGGGCGGGCACGCGCAGATAATCCAAAATCGTGGGGGCCACGTCAATCAGGCCGACGGGCGTTGAGACCGAAACTGGAAACTGGAAACTGGGAACTCGCTCCGGGTTTCTCGTTTCGACTTCTAAGTTAGCCAAGGCCGAGGCGCGCGGCGAATTTCGGGTTTCCAGTTTCCGATTTCCAGTTTCCAATCTCGAGTTGCCAGTTTCCAGTTTCGAGTTTCGAGCTTTTCCCGGCCAATGCACGATCAGCGGCACGTGCAGCGTGCTCTCGTAGATGTAATAGCCGTGGTCGGTTTCCTGGTGGTCGCCCAGGCCTTCGCCATGGTCGCCAAACACCACCACCAGTGACTTCTCCCACCAACCGCTCTGCATCAACTCCTGCTGGAAGTGGCCCATTAACTGGTCAACGTAAGCGAGTTGCGCATCGTAGCGGGAGATTCCCTGCCGGCGCGCGACTTCCGCTGGCAGGGTGTAAGGAGTGTGCAGGTCGAAGAGGTGTACAAATACAAAAACGGGCTGGCCGCGATGGGCATCGAGCCACTGGCGCGCGGCCCGCACCACCAGGGCGCCGTCCCGCCGCAGGCTCATGGCTTGGGGATTGGCCACCCCGCCGGCTTCAGGCGTGAACGGGCTGTCGTAATCGTCAAAGCCCTGGTCCAATCCATAGCGCCGGTCCAGGAAATCACTTCCGATAAAAGCCGCGGTTTTGTAACCGCGCGCTTGCAACACGGAAGCGAGCGTCACGACGCCGGCGGGAACGCGCTCGCCGTTTTCTTCCACACGATTCTCAAACGGGTAGGTGGAAGTGAACAGCGACGTGTGCGATGGCAGCGTGAGCGGCACCTGCGTCTCCACTTGGGTGAAGAGCGTGCCACCTTGCGCGAACGAATCGATGTGCGGCGTGTGGATCTTGGTATAACCGTAGGCGCTCAGATGGTCGGCGCGCAGGGTATCAATGGATATCAGGATGACCGGGGTGGGCACCGTCGCGTCCTGTGCGGCGCAAGGGGCCAGCGTGCCATACAACACCAATGCGAAGAGGCACAGCGTGAGCGTGAGCAGTGGGATGCGATGCGTCCCGCGAAGGGGAATGCGGCCATATAGATCAAATGGAAATCGGCATCGCATATCGTTGAAAAAGGACTTCACCACAGAGGCACAGAGAGCACAGAGAAAACCACGCGTGGTTGCGCGGATGGGGATTATGATTCCTTAGTTTGTTGCCCCCAATCTTTATCTGCGACAGTTCTCCATGGCATCTATGCCTCTGCCATGAAAGTGGCTGTGCCGAAGCGCTTCGCGCATTTTCATTCATCGTGGCGAGCCCCACGCTCATGCGAGTCTGTGGTGAATTCCTTCAAACAGCATTGGAGCTAGAAACTAAACCGCACCTGCAAATCAACTCTCCGGTTGGCGGCATTGCTGGAGAAGAACCCTCCCGTCAGGGCATTGGCCTTGCCAAAAAGCGGGGAGCTGAGGCTGCCCACAGGCGAAGCATAATTGACATTGTTGAGAATGTTCCGCGCGGAGATGCTGAAGGTTAAATTGAAACGCCGATTTGTGGAGCCACCACGGCCAAACGGATTGCCGTTCATGCCCATGCTACTCAGCCCGCCAGGGCCAAGCCCTCGGCCGAAACGGGGGCCTCCACCCCCGCCGGGGTTGCCGCCCTGCACTTCTTTGCCAAAGCCGAAAGTCTTGCTGAGGCGAAGGTTGGTGGTGAATTGGCTGAAACCCGTGCCATAGTTGGGCGGGATTAGGGTCTCTCCCGCGACGGGCACGGTGTCAAATTTTCCCCAAGGAGTGCTGACCACATTGGCCGGATTGGAAAGGCTCGAGGCAAAGGCAGGGCGAGCATTGAATACGGGGAGGTAGTCGCCACCCAGGTCACTGCTCAGAGTGATGTTAAAGGGCGGCGCGGAATTCGCGACAATGAAGGGAAAGAGTTGAAATCCTTTCGGCAAATTCCAACTGCCCCCCAGGAAAAGGCGGTTACGCACATCGTAGGCGGCGCGCCCGTAATCCTCCTCCAAATCATATTGGTTCATGGGGAAGCCGGCGCCGATCGAGGCATTGCTGTCGGCGTAACTGAGGGTATAGAAGCCGAAGAGCGATACCTTGGCGCCGCGGATATTGAAATTGGCAATCAACTGGTTCTGGTTATAGAGGCCGGCGGACTCATATTGATACAAGTCGGAAATGCTGCCGTCCGGCCGCGCGCTGCCGGGATTGGCCGGGTCAGGCGCGTTGATGTTCCGCGTAATGAGCTGAT
>PLWR01000134.1 GCA_003165615.1 Acidobacteriota bacterium
TACCAGTCCACCTGCGCCTCGCCGCCAAACTGGTACGACTGCGGCACGAAGACCTCGTGACACAGCATCCCCAACGCCTGTTTGCGCAGATTTACATACTCGCGCACCGTGGACTCGCCTACAACGCTCTCCGGCTGCTCCTGCCGCAGCCGCGTCCAGATGCGAGGCGCCGTGTGCCGCTGCTTGCGCGGAGCCTGGCGATCGGCTTCCAGAATCGCGTTGATGAACGAAAGCGCCGGAGCCAGCTTCGGCCGCTCCCGTTCAGGCTTCTTCCGCTCCGGAGGCATGGCGCTGGCCAAGGCCTGACGCACCTCCCGACGATGTACGCCCAACCTCCGCGCCACTGCGCGGATCGTCCCGGCGCCATGCTNNCCCAAAACAAGATAACGGGCTCCGCATTCAGGTGGGGCCAAACCAGACCATCAAAAGGAGCCAATTCAGAGTAGCGAAATCACTAACCCAAACAACCTGCAAGCCAACGACGCTTGTCGCCCCCCACGCGGGGGGCGTGGATTGAAACGCCACATCGCCCAGCACCATCGTCCCGCCGGTCGTCGCCCCCCACGCGGGGGGCGTGGATTGAAACCTAATACCGCTCCTGCCTCTGGACAAGATTTGGTGCCGCCCCCCACGCGGGGGGCGTGGATTGAAACATCATCACGCCGCCGGGGCGCGAGCCATTGCCAGTCGCCCCCCACGCGGGGGGCGTGGATTGAAACATCCATTGAATCAGCGGATAAACCACTGCCACAGTCGCCCCCCACGCGGGGGGCGTGGATTGAAACCTCATCTGCTACGGCGTGCCGCTTGCTCGTACCGGGTCGCCCCCCACGCGGGGGGCGTGGATTGAAACCCAAAGTAAAATGCCCAAAAAGAATGCAAAACGGTCGCCCCCCACGCGGGGGGCGTGGATTGAAACGCTCAAACTGACTCAGACGAAGTGGCGAAGCGAGGTCGCCCCCCACGCGGGGGGCGTGGATTGAAACCGAAGACGGCGATCCGCAGCAGTTCGGAGCCGAGGTCGCCCCCCACGCGGGGGGCGTGGATTGAAACATAACTGGAAAGCCATCCTCTCCAAACCGGCTCCCGTCGCCCCCCACGCGGGGGGCGTGGATTGAAACTTCCCGTAGAGCCGATTGCGGAGAAAAGCATTAGTCGCCCCCCACGCGGGGGGCGTGGATTGAAACTGGTTGATGTAGAAGATGGTGGACGGGGGCGAATACGGTCCGAAATGTTGGCCCCTTGAAATCTGCCAACATCGTGAAAATTTAAAATGCGTATTTCGCTCCATAGGCCCAAACGGGGATGCCTAGGCTACCTCCACCCCTTCAATTTCCATCCCGGCGATTACAGGGGCCAGGGCAGGCCGGGAGGGCAATAGGCAGGGACGGCTTGCAGGCGCTCACAGGCCGCTCTCTGCGCGTCCGGGTTGGATTCACGCTTCATTGCCAACCCTGCCGACGGGCCAGGGGCAAACCGACGGAATACCGAACTCAGCGGGATCGCTGGCCGACTTGCCCATTTTTTTGTGCCGATTTTTACCTTCAATTTTTTCGTTCTAATTTTTTCTGCCCGTGAATGAGCAAAACCCGTCAGAGGCTTTGCGATGGGGTGGGGGCCGGACAACTTCCGAAAGTCCGGCAAGCTGACCTGGTTACTCCGCAGATACTTTCGGTATCTCGGCAACCCTGCCAGGGGTGGAGTGTCATACTACTCATAGCCCTTGCAGACGGGCGATCCGCCGCAGGAGCCAACCAGACACCTCCTCTTCCCCCCGGCACGCTGTCCCACTGGCACCGCGCCGGGAAAACTAGCCGCGCCGGTACGTGAGGAGCCACGTAGGGAGCCACCAAAGGCCGGAGCAACCCCACCTGCAAGCAATCCCCGCCCGCGCAAAAGACTCCGCGCCACCCAGCACCAGCGGCCCGACCTGGCTCCCCTCCACCAGCGCCGGGATTGCATCCCCCGGAACCCATCGGCGCGTTATGGAGAATTCTAGCTCTGGGAACGGGGAACAAATACAGTCCGAAATGTTGGACCCCTGAAATCTGCCAACATGACAAAACTGAAAGTTGAGATTTGCGCTGGTGGACTCAGTGGCGCACGCCGTAGGCCATCCCCACCCCCTTGCGGCGCATTACCCCGGCGCTCTCAGGCTGCTAAGCTGGGGCAGTGTCGCAGTGTCATAAGGGCAAAGCCGTTAGAATCCATCGGAGCGCTGTACGGGAATTTGGCGCGAGTGCTCTCATGGCGAGCGTTTCTTTGACGCCGCCCGCTGATAGAGGGGCAACCTCGAAGATTTCTTTGGTGGCCTGCCGAAGCAAAGACGAGATTTGGTTCGCAACAATCCGCGAACGCTGCATAGCTGGGGGCAACTATGGGGGCAACCGTCGATAATATATTGCCAATATTCTTTTATTATCAGTTCTTTGCGGATACTATTCGGTTGCCGCCGCCCCAATTTAATGAATTGATTCTATTGAAGTTACGTGATGCTTAAAGTTCGTCTGTACTTGCAGTGTACTTGATCACCCGTCAAACCCTAGTGAATACAGTGGTTATTGGTTCGCCTTGAAAAAGGCTTCCGTAAAGTACGAGGAGGCGTTCGATCGTTCGTCCGAGCTATGTTTGGCCCATTCTTTATTTTCTCTATCCGGATCAACACTTCCATCGCCAGCGGGTCGTGAGTGAGGGGATATGGTCTTCAAAATGCGTTGATTCCATTATGGTTAATAATTATCTGCAAGATTTCAGGGCTTGGAAAAAATAAAGGAGGGGGGTGGGGGGTGCCTGAGGGTGCGGACCGGGCAGACTCCTGACAGTTGTACCGGGAACCTGCTGGCGATAGGCGAACTCATACGATGATTGTGCGCTTGCGGAGGGTAATTTTGTGCAAAGAGGGACACGGCAGCTTCGGCGCGATGCAGGCCGAGGATTGTGCGATCCCAGGTATCGGCCACCCGCCAGCGTAGAGACGAACCGCAGATCCTCTTGGTCATCCGGGCATGCTGCATCCCATGTCTGAAAATCCAGACATGGGGCACCCGATCATTTGTAGATGGTCAGACCTGGGCCACCCGCCAGGTGTGCGCCAAGGGATGGAAATCTTCTGCAAGTACCTGCGGCGCGGCAGAGTTTCCCAGGGTCGCGCTCCGGGCGATGGCTCGACAGACTGCGGGTTGGCCTCGAGCCGGGCAGGTGACGGATTGGCGGTAATCCGCTCTGGGCACCGAAATCGAGGAAAGCTGGCGGGAGGGCGACTTTCGAGGGACCGATCCTGGAGGCATCGGGAAGCTAGTTGATTGCTATCGTCGCCAAGGCTGGATTCTGAGAATCAGCAAAGACAATCCCAAATGTGGGCCGCGAATGGTAACCTCCTTGCAAGAGGCGGTAGCTGTGTGCACTCGCCTTGAGCCCGAAATGGCTGAACTCGATTTCATTCTCCAAGCTGTCACGACCGCGAACCATGCCGAGGCTCTTCGGGCCTTGCTCGCCCTTCCCAACCCAACGGAAGTCCTCGTAAGCGTTGCCTTTGTTCGGGAGCCTGGTCTTGATGCGGTGGAAGCGGCGATCAAGCCAATTGCAGCCAGGGCGCGATTTTTCGTAGGCATCCGGAACGACATTACTTCGATTCAAGCCGTCAAGCGTCTCTTGGCGATGAAGGTCAAGCTGTATGCCGTTGACACAGGTTCTCGCAGCATCCTTTTTCATCCCAAGCTCTATTTGGCCGCCAGCGCCAGCAAGGCAACGGTCATTATTGGCAGCGCCAACCTTACCTTCGGAGGACTGCACAACAATATCGAAGTGAGCACCCGCGTGAACCTGAACCTCTCTAACGCGGCAGATAAAGCATTTTGTGATAAGGTGACCAAAGCCTTCGCTGAAATGCTCAAAGGCCACCCGCGCCACGTCTTTTTGATCAGAGACAATAGACACGCAGAGGAGCTTTTTGAATCGGGACGGCTCAGCGATGAAAATTTGATTTCCGCACCGTCTACCACGAGCAGCGTAAAAAATGGTGAGCGCGACGATCTTCCGCGCATGGAATTGACCCACGCAGCACGGCGACGTATCAAAGCACCTGTCATTAATACCGCCCAGGCCACGAAGCCCAAGAAACCCGCAAAGGCCGCCCCTGCTGCGGCAGTGCCATCGGCTTCCGCTGTTAGGTATTTGGTTTGGGAGAGTAAGCCGTTGATGGAACGTGATCTAAACATTCCCACCGGCACAAACACAGCTGCAACTGGTTCAATGGGGCTAAAGAAAGGCGCACTGGACGACGACAGCATTGACCACCGCCATTACTTCAGGGATGAAGTCTTTGCGGATTTGACGTGGGCGAACGATCCATCGCCAGCGAAAGCACATATCGAACGCGCGCATGCGAATTTCGAATTGGTGGTCAAGAACCTCAATTATGGGGTGTTCAACCTTTTGCTATCGAACAACACCAATCTGAACTCCAGAAGCTATCTTCAAGGAAACTTCATGACTCAAATCCATTGGGGCGAGGCCAAGAAATACATAGCCAAGGCCGATTTGCTGGGACGTATCCTCTACCTCTATCGCAAGGACACGACCCCGCCGGAGTTTACGATAGAGATTGACTAGCCTCGTCCTCGCCGTCCCCTTTTATGCGTTGTCGGCGATTTTTCAAGCGAAGCCATGCGCCCAAGAGTGCATCCTGGTCTGATTTAGGTGTGCCCATCACGCCCAGAATCTTCTCGCTCTGCTCTTCAAGCATGGTAGCTACGCTCGATTCACGAACCAGCGTATCCAGCTTCCGAATCTCCGGTTGAACCTTAGCGGGAATTGGCACCAGCAGCTTCTCGATCTCAGTTGGAACTAGCTCAAGAACACCGCCTCCGTAATGCCTCCCTTCAAGCTCTGCGCTCAAAGCGGTCAGTGGATTCAGGAAACAATAGATCAGCTTCTCAGGCGTGGAAACGGTCGTATTGATTCGATAGGCCGTATCCGTGGTGAAGGCTCCGAGCCGGTTATAGATTAGGCGCGGCGTGTCGTGCGAACGCTTGAGCATTCCGATTTTCGTTGTATAGACAGACGGTACGGCATACCACGGACTCCTAATCCGGCACTTGTACCGCGTGTGAAGGCTTTGAGATTCCCCAAGTTGGATATATTCGAGCACAGGCTTGCTCAGCCTCACAGCATCCTTCTGAAACCAAATGAAATTTGTCGGATTGCCGACACGAGCGTTTTCTTGATGCTGTTGCTCGTCATAGATCACGCCCGGACNNGCCCAAACATAGGGTGCGCGAACGCCTGCAATTTGAATCGCTCGACGGTTTTGTCTGGCACGAGGAAAAACTTGTTTGCCCCCGTTACGATCCCCACATCAACTTCAGCGATTTCATTGAAGCGATGAACGTCGGGCCGTTCACAAAGCCCGTCCAGCAAACCGCGCTCACTTGCCGTCAGCAGCGCACGTGTCCATTTCCCCTCTACTGTTTTCCCGTTCATTCTCGAAGTGTCATTGAACAGATCAGCAGGGGCATCATTCAGAAATTCACGTCCACGGACTCTTACGATTCCCAGCCCGTCGCTGTGATCCGCCGAAGTCATCTTTTTCTCGGCAAATAAAATGACCGCGCCCTGCAATGTTCCATCAAACCAGATTTCTTCGGGATCGA
>PLWR01000637.1 GCA_003165615.1 Acidobacteriota bacterium
CCAGGTATTTCCCCCAGGCCCACGCCAGGATGTAAACCTCAATGGGGTTCTTGAGGGGATTGACGCCCATTTCACCCTGGCCACGAAACGCCACGGGGCGAAGGTAGCAATGTTTGACGTTGTTCACGCGCACCAGCTCCACCATCGCCTGCGCCAGTTGCTCGCGAGTGAATGGCAACTCCATCCGATAGATCTTGGCGGAGTTCAGCAGGCGGTCGGTGTGTTCGTTGAGACGAAAAATTCCCGGACCGTGCGGCGTGTCGTAACAACGAATGCCTTCAAACAGGGAGGAAGCATAGTGGACCACGTGCGCGGAAACGTGAATCGTTGCCTCACTCCAGGGAATGAACTTGCCGTTGTGCCAGACCTTTTCGTAGTTTTCCACTGCCATGGGTGATTCTCCAGCTTGTCCCCCAAAGGTTTTGAATTGCATGCCACCCGCTGAATGCGCGAGCCGCAGCCCTCAAGCAGGGAAATTATAACACGGGGCAAGTTGGCGCCGGACGAATTCGGCGCGCGGCGCCCGGCTGGCCGGCAATATCGCGGGGGAATTGGTCTGTTGCGCCTCCGCGCCTCTGCGGTGATAACGATCTCGGGCGTTTTTTCACGCCTTGTCATTGAACCGGCATGAAGTTATCCAGCGTTTGCACGGCGCTCTTATCGACATCGGTGTCGAGTTGGATGGGCACCTTGGCTTTGCGTAGGTCATTCCCGAAAAGACTGATGTCGTGGCTGTCGTGCCCGGTCACTTTCAGGAAAGTCGCCGTTCCTTCCGGCGCCTTGGAATCGCGAATCATCACGTCGCTGGCGTTTTTCAGGACGATGGCCGGCACGTCGCGACCGACCCATGCTTGCCGGCCGTTAAAGCCATTGATTTCCACTCCCTCCGCGTCTTCAATCGAGATGGCACTCTGCCATTTGTCCACCTCAGGCTGATCCCAATGGATTTCGATATCTTTAAGCTTCAGGTTTTTCACCCAGTGGAACCTCATGGCATTGGTGGTCCAATCGAAGGGCGCGGCGGGATCCGTGCCCACGAAAAACTTGATGTTCTCCAGGGTGAGGCCGTCAATCCAACTGTTGGGATGGCCTTCCACGTGGGCGGGCCCTTTGGAGTGGACAATGACGTTCCGGATCATCACGTTGTGGATCGAACCCGGTGCGGGATTGTCTTTGGAAACGGGCTTCCCCCCATACTCGCTGCGGCCTCTAAGACCCATGCCCATGAAACTTCCCTGGCCCCAGAACCAGTCAAAGCGCTTCAAGTTGAGAGTGAGGTTCGAGATTACCACGTCATCGACAAAGCCCCCGTCGGCGGCGGCGAAGGAAAAGCCCGAGCTGTCGTCGGTGATTACACAATTGTCGATGACCACGTGCTGAATTCCCTTGGCGTTGCCTTCGCTGAATTTGATGGCATTGGCGGAGGCGGAGAGGCGGCAATTGGTGACGGTTATGTTTTCGCAGAGCAAGGCCGGGCCCCAATTATTGGTGGAAATGAAAATGATGCAGTCATCGCCGGTGGTAATGCTGCTGTTGGCGATGTGCACGTCCTTGCAGCCATCCAAGTCAATTCCATCCGCCCAAACCGCATCGTTGGGCTTGGTGTAGACAAAGACGCCGTCAATCACCATTCGCTCGCACGCGTAGAAGGCCATCGTCCAAGTGGGTGAGTACATGAAGGAGAGCCCGGTGATGCGGATGTCTTTGCTCGACCCCATCCACACAAGATGGGGATAAACCTTGCGATCGGGATATCCCTCGGGAAAGGACCGCACAATGGATTTGCCCAGGGATTTCATGAGGTTTTTCGACGAACGCACAAAGGGGTCGTCCAGATCATCAATCTTCCATTCGTAGGCGCCCTGGCCATTGACCGTGCCGCGCCCTTCCAGGGTAATATCTTCGACATTCTCAGCAAAGAACAAGGCGGCCTTGTCAGCTCGCGGCTGGCCGTTGAACAGGCCCATGTCCTTGGAGGCGTAAAGCGTGGCGCCGCCTTCGATGTGGAAGCGCACGTGACTGCGCAGGTGGAGCGTTCCTGAGGTGTACTCGCCGGGCGGCAGGTAAACCATTCCTCCGCCCGCCTGGCCGCAGGCGTCAATAGCCTTTTGGATGGCCCCCTGCGCGTTGTCTGCCTTGATCCCGGTCGCGCCATAGTCTTTCACGTTAAAGATGGCTATCCCGGCCGCGAAGAGATGGGCATTCGCGGAAAATAGCAGTATTAGGACAAATCCCCAGAAGACTCTTCCTGAAACAAATTTATTCATCATCCCTCTCCATATTTGATATTGTGCGGCAGCCTGAACAAATTGAGATGCGGGCGCCGATCCGGCTTGGCGGGCCAGCTCATGAATACTGGGTTCGCTCACCGATTGTCAAGGAAGGATTTCACCAGGGGAGGACCACTCGTGCTAAAACCATTTCGGTTCGTCGTGCCTGCATTGCTCGTGCTCACAATCGCCGTGGCGAAGGAGCCCGCTAACGCCCCACAGTACCAGTCTTCCTTCATGCGCATGGAAATGGCGCCGGACCAGCCGGCGTTCACAGCGTTATCCATAGACTCATTGGGCAAGAGCAAACTTGGATTGAATCCGTTGCGGCTCCCCGGCGCGCCGGACAAGAAATACGAGGTGCGCCATGCCGGGTCCGAGTTCGAATACCGTGCTGCGGGGGGACCAGCAAGTGCCCCGGCGGTGTGGACTTTTGAGTTTTTACCCAAGCAGATCCATTTGCACTCTTCCTACTCTGCCGCAAACCCGCCACCACCACTGGTATTGAATTTTAATACCTTCGTAAACCATGCCACGCTTCTTGGCATCATGAATGATGATGGAAGTGTCCGCTTGCCGGCGCTTCTTCACCTGCCTGACCAGGGAACTTTTCGCATCACTTCCAGCGCGGGCAACGGGTTGGCGCTTGGGTACGACGCCCAGCGCTTTTTTACGTGGGACAATCAACTCAACTATAAAGAAGGCGACCAGGCATACGTGAAGGTCACCATTCCCCCTGCCTCCGCTTCCCTGCCCCAGGTGGACTACACGTTAGACGTCGTGGCCATTTATCCCAGCGTGCCAGGGGTTGAAACTGACCCGCGTTTTGATGGCTTTCGCCGCAACTGGCTCAATGTTTTTCAACTGAGTCCCCGCCGGCACGTGCTGGCCAACAACGCCGCCAGTGACGCCTGCGCCCTCACCATGTTCATCTACACTTCCGTGGCCGAACGCACGCCCCCGCTCGCCCCCGGCCTGACCGCCATGGACCTGATTCGGCAAACCCTGGACCACTACCTGAGCGGGGCGCACGCTTATGGCATGGCCTACCACAACGACCCGCAGAATCCCGCCAATTCCCTCGATACTTATCCCTCGTTGCTGATTGCCGCCGGTGATTATGTGCGCGCCACCGGGGATGAAGCGTGGCTGAAAAAGAACTATGCGGGGATAAAGGGCTGGGCCACCCAAATGCTTGCCATGGATCCCACGGGTGAGGGGTTGCTGGTTGACGTGAATAGCGGCAACGCGGGCATTTGGGATTACCGGCAGTACCCCAAGCACACGGCCAACTGGTGGGACAATATTGGATTTGGCCACCAGGACGCTTACTCCAATGCCCTCGCCTACCATGCCCTGCTGGGAATGGAGGAAATGGCGCGGCGTGCCCATACGCCGGATGACGTGCGGCTTTATTTATCGCGCGCCGAGAAGCTGCGCTTGGTTTATTTCGATACTTTCTACAATCCCGCAACCGGAGTTTTGGCCGGCTGGCGGAGTCAAGACGGCAAGCTGCACGACTATTACTTCACCTTCGTGAATGGCGTGGCCATCACCTATGGTCTGGTTCCCCGGGACAAGGCAAATCAGATCATGGACCGCATGCTCGCCAAGATGAAAGAGGTGGGCTACACCCATTTCGAGTACGGCCTGCCGGGCGACCTTATCCCCATTCGCCAGGAAGACTATATGGTGCACAACCGGCGCTGGGGCGGGCCGGAAAAGAAGGACGGCTCCGACACATTCCAAGTCTATTGCAATGGCGGAGCGACGGCCTGCTTTGTCTTCTACACCCTACAGGCTCTGTACCAGCTTGGCCGGCGCGCGGCGGCGGACGCGATTCTGTTTCCTATGCTCCATGCCTATGAGGAGGGCGGGTTTCAGGGACATGGCGCCAATGGCATGACCTACGATTGGAAAGCGTGGGATGGAACCCCGCACGGCTACGAAGGCTTGCTCGTCGACGATTACCAGGCGCTTTTGGCGGTGCTATCGCGGTAATTGCTGTTTCCGCAAGCAGGTTCCACGATCAACGCGGCACGGACCTGTTCGCGAGGTCCGTGCTGCGCGTGCTCACCCAGGCAAAGGCAATCTTCACCATCGACCCGGAGGCTGGCCTCCTAACCGTGAAACCAAACGCGCCCCAGGGTCGTACTACTGCCGCTCAAAAACCTGTGTGTACGGCTCGTTTACGGCGACGGCACTCCCTGTGTCGGTCAGCGTGCGCCCGTCCTGCGACACTGTATAGGTGTCTCGGGAAATTGGCTTGCCGCTATTCTTGCTCAGCATTTCAAACGAGCGCGGCCCAGTGTGTTTGAGGGTCACGGTAATCCCTGCCGGGAGCGTCGGACCGGTTACCGTGTAGTCCTTCCCGTCGAACTTGGCCTCGCACGTCCACTTATAACCCTCGGACGTGAAAAGCAGCCCATCTTGCCCGGATGGCTTGATGTCCATAGTTATAAGCGAGTTGATCTTGACCTCTTTATCTCTCCATCCGCCCAGCAGCCCCTTGTCGCCGGAGATACGCTCATAGACGACGGTGTCTTGAAAGGTCGCGCCGTTCGGCTTGGTCCCTTTGCTAACCACCGTCATCGTCTTGCCATCCGTTGATAACTTTGAAGTGTCCGTGCTGAGCAAGATTCCTTTCCGCTTGTAAGTAGTCTCCCACGTGTGGTCGTCGATTTGCTTCCAGACAATCACTTCACCCAAAGGCCCCGTGCACTCCTTGCCGTCCACATTAAACGTGTACGACAGACCAGAGCCCGAGGCACGGATTGCCCCCGACGGGGTTTTCTCGAATTTCATAGTGTCCCCGGTTAATTTGCTTTTTGCCGGGTTCAGCTTCCAGGTTCCGGCAAAGGGATTCTCGGCAGCCGCAAGACCGGCTGCAAATACCAACACGAATACCCCTACAGCCCCCATGCGAATTTTCATGGACCGCCTCCGATCAACCGAAATTTCAGAATTTAACTTCCGCTAGTGGCCGAGAGTCTACGCCCGCACACTTGTCGAGTCAATCGCCAACGGCCATCGCCAACGGCCCCCATGCCAGATATGGCCAGTACATCGGAATAGAGTAAGCCTCATTATTCCTCCGGAAGTTTGTCTTCGNNTTTTGCTAAATGACTGAACCTCTTGTTTGGAGGAGTCCACGTTCATGCCCATGTGTTGGCAGAGTTGCTGCAACATTTGCAGGATGGTGGTCAGTTCCTGTTCCGAAAGCATGCCGACTTGCAGGTCCAGATGGGCGCGCCGTTCCGACTGACGGGCCATTCGACTTTGAC